>DATAHI010000103.1:0-3720 GCA_036263255.1 Oxalicibacterium sp.
TTCCGGAATTTTTGACATGCAAGCATTTCCGGGACTACGGGGAGGAACTTCGCATGAAAAAACAAAACAATTCCAGTCATACCTTTTTATCGAGCGGCATCGCTGGCTTGGATGACGTCCTGTGCGGCGGATTTACGAGCGACAGGCTCTACCTGATCGAAGGATCGCCCGGTTCGGGAAAAACCACGCTTGCCTTGCAATTCCTGCTGGAGGGGGCGCGGCGGGGCGAATCGGTGCTCTACATCACGCTTTCCGAGACCGAGATCGAATTGCGCGCAGTGGCTGAGGCACATGGCTGGTCGCTGGACGGCATTCGCATCCATGAAGTGCTGCCGTCCGAAAGCATTCTCGACCCTGCAGAGCAATACAGCATCTTCCATCCCACCGATATCGAGATGGGTGCGATGACCAAGAGTGTGCTGTCCATCGTGGAAGAAGCAAAACCCACGCGTGTCGTACTCGATTCTCTGTCCGAGCTGCAGTTGCTGGCGTCGAACCCGCTGGTCTATCGGCGTCAGGTACTGGCCCTGAAGCAGTTTTTTGCATCCCGCTCCTGCACGGTATTGTTCCTCGACGACCGTACCGAAAGCGCCGGCGACCTTCAGGTGCGCAGCATTGCGCACGGCGTTCTCTCGCTGGAACGGATGTCTACGGACTACGGCGGCATCCGCCGGCGGCTCGAAATCATCAAATATCGCGGCATTGCGTTCCGCGAAGGTCTGCACGACTACAAGATTCAGCACGGCGGTCTGGTCGTCTTTCCTCGTCTCATTGCTGCGGAAAGCCGCGAAGTGCTGGTGCGCCGCCAGTTTGCTACCGGCCTGGACGAGCTCGACAGTCTACTGGGCGGCGGTATTGAAGAAGGCAGCAGCACACTGATCGCCGGTCCCCCGGGAACGGGCAAATCGACACTGGCGGCGCAGTTCGTTTCCTGCAGCCTGAAGCAAGGATACCGGGCCGCGATGTTTGTGTTCGAGGAATCGTCGTCGAATTTCCTGAACCGCGCGGAAGCGCTAGGCATCGATCTCCGGCCGCACATACGCAGCGAGACGCTGTTGCTGCGTCAGATCGATCCGGCGCAGCTGACCCCGGGCGAGTTCGTTCACCTCGTCTGCAAGACCGCCGACGAAGGCGCGAAGATCATCGTCATCGACAGCCTGAACGGTTTCATGCAGGCCATGCCGAACGAGAAGATGCTGGCCAACCACATGCACGAGCTATTGACGTACCTCGGCCAGCGCGGCGTGGTGACACTGTTGATCGGTGTGCAGCAGGGCATGCTGGGCGGGAATATGAGCACGAACGTGGACGCCAGCTATCTTGCCGACAACGTCGTGCTGCTGCGTTACTTCGAAGCCGAAGGCGCGGTTCAGCAAGCGATCTCGATCTTCAAGAAGCGCGGCAGCGGGCACGAGCGAACGATTCGCCCATTCACCATCGATGCACAAGGCATCCACGTCGGCGCCGTACTGCGACAGTTCCGCGGCATTCTGACCGGCGTTCCGCAGCTGGTAGGGAACATGGTGCAGAAGGACAACGGCCCTTATGGCTAATGCGCAGGAACTGCGAATTCTGATTTGCACGCCGCATGCCAAGGATGCGGCGCTGGCCTGTTCTGCGCTCGAACAAGCCGGATTCTCCTGCGGCATTTGCCGCAATTTCGTTCAGTTGATGGAAGAGATTGACCGCGGCGTTGGCGCCGTTCTCACGGTCGAAGAGGCGCTGCCCGATCCTGCAGCGACGGCTCTCCTCGAATATTTGGCGGCACAACCGACGTGGTCGGATTTGCCGATCCTGATGCTGACCAAACCGGGCAGCGAACTGATCTGGGCGCATAGCGCCTACGAGGGACTCGGCAATCTCACGCTGCTGGAACGTCCGGTGCGTTCCCCGACGCTACTTAGCGCTGTACGGTCCGCCTTGCGCGCGCGCCAGCGGCAGTATGAGATACGCCTGGCGGATCAGCGCAAGGATGAATTCCTCGCGATGCTCGGTCACGAGCTGCGCAATCCACTGGCACCAATCAGCGCTGCAGCCAGCATGCTGGAGTTGACAGCGGAGGACAGCAAGCGGGTCAAGCAGGCGAGCAAGATCATCGCACGGCAAGTCAGCCACATGACGCATCTGATCGACGATTTGCTCGATGTCGCGCGCGTGACGCGTGGCCTGATCACGCTGGATAAGCAGGCGCTGGACCTGCGTGACATCTTGTCCGAAGCAGTTGAACAGGTGCGCCCGCTAATCAATCAGCGCCGCCATCACCTCAGCCTGCACCTTCCGCCGGAAGCAGCATCGGTACAAGGGGATCGCAAACGCCTGGTGCAGGTCGTGGTGAATATTCTCAACAATGCGGCGAAATACACGCCCGAAGACGGCACAATCGATGCACGGCTGACCGTGCATGAACACGAGGTGACGCTGCAGATCAAGGACAACGGCATCGGCATGGCGCCGGAACTGATCGAGCATGCGTTCGATTTGTTCGCGCAGGCCGAGCGTACATCAGACCGATCACAGGGCGGACTGGGATTGGGTCTGGCGTTGGTGAAAAATCTGGTGGAATCCCACGGCGGGAAAGTCAGCGCGTCCAGCGAAGGTCTCGGTCACGGCAGCACATTCACCATTGCGCTGACACGCCTTGCTGTGCCGCACACGCAGACCGACAGCGCGGACGTGGAGCGCTTCGTTGCAGCAGGCGGTAAACCCTTGCAGATCATGGTCGTGGACGATAACCGCGACGCTGCAAACACGCTGAAGATGTTTCTCAATATGGCAGGCCACGAGGTGCTGGTCGAGTATGCGGCGCGCGACGCCATCGCACGTGCCGGCATTATCTCGCCGCATGTCTACCTGCTGGACATCGGTCTGCCCGATATGGACGGCCTCGAACTGGCCCGAACGCTGCGCACGATGCCGAAGGCAAGCTCATCCACGTTGATCGCTATCACCGGCTACAGCCAGGAACTCGACCGGGAGAAATCGCGGGATGCGGGCTTCGATCACCATTTTGTCAAACCGATCGATACCTCGCAGCTGCTTGCATTGCTTTCGCAAATCAGCGGTGTGTCCGCAGAAAGCGCGAACGCATCGTAAGCTGCACGGCGTTCGCCGTCACGCGAGCTGCATGTGCTGGCGCTGCGCCGGCACCAACAGTTGCTGCCCTGCATTGCCCAGTTTGAATACGCCGACCGCAGCACTGAGCTGATCGGCTTGGTTCTGCAGCGAAGCGGCTGCCGCAGCTGCCTCTTCCACCAGCGCCGCATTCTGCTGCGTCACCTGATCCATCTGCGTGATGGCTTGATTGACCTGCTCGATGCCGGCGCTTTGTTCCTGACTGGCGGCCGTGATCTCGCCCCTGATGTCGGTCATTCGTTTGACGCTGTCCATGATCGCATCCATCGTCTCGCCTGCCTGCGCCACGTACCTGCCGCCGGCATCCACCTTTTCCACCGAGTCGCCGATCAGCGCCTTGATTTCCTTCGCCGCACTGGCCGAGCGTTGCGCCAAGTTGCGCACTTCGGTCGCTACTACGGCAAAGCCGCGACCCTGCTCGCCGGCGCGCGCCGCTTCGACCGCTGCATTTAAGGCAAGGATGTTGGTCTGGAACGCAATGCCGTCGATCACGCCGATGATGTCGCCGATCTTCTTGGATGCACTGAGGATGTCGTCCATCGTGTTCACGACTTCGTCCACGGCCTCGCCACCCTTGCGCGCCGTATC
>DATAHI010000104.1:0-9998 GCA_036263255.1 Oxalicibacterium sp.
GAAGGGCTTGCTAGCGCCGGACTGCTGCACCTGCAACGCCGCACCGCTCGCCTCTTCGCGGCTGGCAAACGGTCCGCTGTAAATTCTGTACAGATTGCCGGATGGCTCCACCGCCAGTTGCGGCAGACTGCTGCCGAAGGCCTGTGCGAGCCGCACGCGCACCGCTTCCGCATTCGCCATTTGCGCATACGCGCCGAACTGCAGATAAAAACCGGGCGCCGGTGTTGCGGCAGAAGAAACCGTAGCTGCAGGCGCGACGGAAGCCGGGCCCAACGATGCGACCTCAATGGACGGCGCATTGACTTCGCTCGATGCCGGCACTACGGTCGGCACCGAAGCCGCCGATGTCGACGCGAGCGCCTTGCCGCTTGCAGCAGCCTGCAGCTGCTCGATATCGGACGGCAGCAATCGTTCGACCTCCAGCTGAGCGCTGCCATGGCCGATGTAACCGAGCTTCAACGCCGCGGTGTACGACAGATCGATAATGCGGTTCGAGCGGAAAGGTCCGCGGTCATTGACGCGCACAATGACCTGCTTGCCATTGCTCAGGTTCGTAACGCGCGCATAGGAAGGAATCGGCAGTACCGGGGATGCGGCGGTCATCTTGTACATGTCGTACAGCTCGCCGGATGAGGTCTTCTGCCCGTGGAATTTCTTGCCATACCAGCTGCCGTACCCACGCTGCTTGTATGGCCTATCGTCGACGATAGGCACGTAACGCACACCGAATACGGTATAGGGACTGTTGCCGCGCGTCGCATATGGCTCGATCTTCGGCACCGCATCCGGCACGCTCTCCAATCCGTCCGGTATATTGTCACCCGGGCCATCGTCCAGATAGTAGCCACCACGGCCGGAACCCGCCGGAGGCAAAGTCGGATAGGAGGATTTCGAAGAACTTGGGGAAGACGCGGAGGATGCCACTGGTGCGCTGCTGTTTGGCAGGCTGCTACACCCCGCCAAACCCAGTATGCATACGATGGTCAACAAGTATTGCCGGTGTTGCTGGCGCAATTGCATACGCTCGCTCCTGGTCCCGAATCTCGAGTCTGATTCTCGGGTCCGATTCTTATCCCGAATGCAGCGCCGCTTCAGCTCTGCATCAATTTACGATGTCGCTGGACGCTCATCAGAATTCCCGCGCCCAGCCCCAGTGTCGTGAACGCAGTGCCGCCGTAACTGACGAAGGGCAGCGGCACGCCGACCACCGGCAGAATACCACTGACCATGCCCATGTTCACGAAGGCATAAGTGAAGAAGATCAGCGTGATGGCACCGGCCAGCAGACGCGTGAATAGCGTCGGCGCATTAGCGGCGATCACCATACCGCGGCCGATCAGCAACAGGTACAGCAGCAACAGGATCGAATTGCCTATCAGGCCAAATTCTTCCGAGAACACCGCAAAAATGAAGTCGGTCGTCCGTTCGGGAATGAATTCAAGATGCGCCTGCGTGCCATGCAGCCAGCCCTTGCCGGTAATACCGCCCGATCCGATTGCGATAGTGGACTGGATGATATGGAAACCCTTGCCAAGCGGATCGGTGGTCGGATCGATCAAGGTCAACACGCGCGCGCGCTGATAGTCATGCAGCATGTGCCACACGACCGGCATGCTGGCACCCGCGGCAAGAATGCCCGCCACGATGACCTTCCATGACAAGCCAGCCAGAAAGATCACATAGAAACCGGCGGCCAACACCAGCAACGCGGTACCCAGATCGGGCTGACGCATGATCAGGCCTACCGGCACCACGAGCAGCAGACCGGCGATCACGAACTCGCGCCAGTTGATCAGCCCCTCGCGCTTCTGGAAGAACCACGCAAGCATCATCGGCATCGCTATCTTCATGATCTCTGACGGCTGGATGATCACACCGATATTGACCCAGCGCCGTGCGCCGTTCTTGATCAACCCGAACATCGCCACCGCAACCAGAAGCGCCACGCCGAGCACATATAGCGGCACCGCAAAGCGCATCAGCGTTTGCGGCGGCACGAGTGCGGCAATCCACATGACGACCAGTGCAATCATGATATTGCGCACGTGGTCTTCGAAACGTCCGGGAAAATCGATACCGGCCGAATAGAGCGTGAAGGAGCCGACGATCAGGATCAGGCAGACGAACAGCATCAGCGTGCCGTCAAAGACCTGCAGATAAGGTTGGATGATCTGGCCCAGCGAACGTTTATTCATCATGAAACCGCCCATCGCTCACAACGGCGCATGCAGCGCCTGCTGAGCATTCGTCTTTACGTGAACGCATCAATCCGGCTCCTCTGCCTGCGGATCGGCTGGCGGTTTTTCCGCCGGCTTCGGCAACTTGCCGAGCAGGTAATAGTCGAGCGCCGCACGTGCGATTGGCGCCGCGGATTGTGCGCCGAAACCACCGTTCTCCACCACCAACGCCAACGCAATCTTCGGGTTGTCGGCCGGCGCGAACGCGGTATACAACGCGTGATCCAGATGGCGGTCCTGCATGTTCTTCGCGTTGTACTTTTCGTTTTGCTTGATGCCGACCACCTGCGCCGTGCCGGTCTTGCCGGCTGAAACGTATTCCGCGCCGGCGAAGGCACGCGCAGACGTGCCCTCCTTCGCCACACCGACCATCGCATGCTTGATGATGTCGATGTTCTCCTGCTTCAACGGAATGCGATAGCTTTCCTTCGGCACAGTCAGCGTGCGCTGATGCGTCATGCCGTTTTCGACGATCTTGACCAGGTGCGGCTTCATCACCACGCCGTTGTTGGCGAGAATGGACACCGCATTGGCGATCTGCAGCGGCGTGAATGCGTTATAACCCTGCCCGATGCCGAGCGAAATCGTTTCGCCCGCATACCATCGTCGCTGTTCCGGCCGCTTGTAGGCGCTGGCCTTCCACGCCGTCGACGGCAACACGCCGGTACGCTCGAAGCGCAGGTCAATGCCGGTCTTCTGGCCGAAGCCGAAAGGCTTCATGAAATCGTGGATGGCGTCGACACCCAGATCGTTGGCAAGCATGTAGTAATAGGTGTCGCAGGACTGCACGATGGACTTGTACATGTCGACCATGCCGTGGCCGCCTTCCTTATCGTCCCGGAACTTGTGTCCGCCGAAATTGAAGTAACCAGGATCGGCAATTGCATCGGTCGGCCGGCGCTTGCCGAGCTCGAGTGCGGCCAGCGCCATGAACGGCTTGTAAGTCGACCCTGGCGGATACACGCCGGACAGCGGACGATTCAACAGTGGATGGTCGGGAGAGTTATTCAAGACATCCCAATTCTGCTGATCGATACCCTCGATGAACAAGTTGGGATCGAAGTTCGGCATCGACACGTACGCCAGGATATCGCCGGTCGAAGGTTCGATGGCGATCAGCGCGCCGCGCCGGTTACCGAACGCTTGCTCGACCACTTTCTGCAAACCGATGTCAATCGACAGGATCAGGTTGTCGCCGGGAATCGCGGGCGTGCGCGACAGCGTGCGCACCGGCCGGCCGCCGGCCGAGACTTCGACTTCCTCGTAGCCGGTGGTGCCGTGCAGTTGCGTTTCGTAGCTTTTTTCGATGCCTTCCTTGCCGATGTGCTCGGTACCGCGATAGTTGGTCGCATCGTCGCTGTCGTCGATTTCGTCCTGGTCCTTCGCATTGATGCGGCCGATGTAGCCGATCACGTGAGAAGCGACGGTGCCCAACGGATATTGTCGGAACAGCCGCGCCTGGATTTCGACACCCGGAAAGCGATAGCGCTGCGCGGAAAAGCGCGCGACCTCCTCGTCGCTCAGTCGCACGCGAATCGGCGAACTGCCGAGATTGCGCGATTCTTCCTGCAGCTTCTTGAAGCGCTTGCGATCCTTGGGCTGAATCTCGACCACGGTAGAAAGTTGGTCGATCAGATCGTCCAGATTCTGTTTGATCTTGGACGGCGTAATCTCCAGCGTGTAGGCGGAATAGTTACGCGCCAGGACGACGCCGTTGCGGTCGAGGATCAGCCCGCGGTTCGGCACGATGGGCACGACGGAGATGCGATTGTCCTCCGCCTGCGCGACGTAATCCTTGTGCTTGTAAACCTGCAACCAGATGAAGCGCGCCAGCAAACACGAAAACAGCAGGAAAACCATCGCACCGGCGACCGACAGGCGCACGCGGAATTGATATACCTCGCGTTCGGTATCTTTTAATTCAGTCATGCTCGCCCGTCAGCGAAAAAGCGATGCGTGTGGTGCATCATCAGATCGGCCGCGTATCGTCGCGATCGATGGCGCGACGCTGCGGCGCCAGCAGCAGCCAGGTCAACGCCGGCCACAGCGCCGCCGAAACGAAGCTCTCAACGAAATACAGCCAGCCCGGGAAGCGCCCGCCGACCAGCAGGCGCACCACCAATGACACCAGCTGCGCGAGCAACAGCAGCGGCAGCACATGCAAGGCTTGCGTGCCGGTCGGAAACCACAGCACACGGCGGTGGATCATGATCGCGAAGTAGGACAGCAGCGTATAGGCCAAAGCGTTCTCGCCCAGCAGCGCGGCATCGTGCACATCCATCAGCAAACCCATGAAGAAAGCGACGCCGATACCGACTTTGCGCGGCTGGTGGATGCTCCAGAACACCAGGATCACGGCGACGAAATCGGGAACGCCGACCCACTGCCCCCATGGAAGCAGATTGAGCAGGAAGCCTGCGATCAGGCTCACCGCGATGAACAGCGGACTGACCGGCAGCAGGATGTAATGCGGATTTTGGTTGGGCGTCATCGCTGTATCGTCGCCGGAACGTCGGGGGAAGGAGCGGGTTGCGCGCCGTCGCTGCCTTTGGCGCCGCCACGGCTGGCAGCGTGCTTCAGAAAGCCCTTGCCGCTCTTGTCCTTGTCTTTCTCTTCATCGGCCGGACGGGGCGGGAAATTCTCGTTGGTCAGCAGGATCAGCAATTGCCGGTTGCGGTTCACGCCCGCGATCGGCTCACACAGGATGCGCGCAAAGGCATCGGCCGATTTGGTATCGACCTGCACGACCTTCGCCACCGCGAGCCCGGCCGGATAGACGCCATCGATGCCGGAAGTCACCAGCACATCGCCCTTCTGGATATCCGCATTGGCCGGCATGAAACGCAGATCGAGCATGTTGGACTGCCCACGGCCATAGGTCACGCTGCGCAAGCCGCTACGCACCACCTGCACCGGAATCGTCTGATCCTTGTCGGTCAGCAGCGTCACTTCGGAGGTGAACGGGAAGACGCGGGTGACCTGTCCAACCACGCCGGCATGATCGATGACCGGCTGGCCGGCCACTACACCATGCTTGCTGCCGCGATCGAGCACGATCTTGCGCGTGAAGGCGTCGCGCGTGTCGTAGAGAATTTCGGCGAGGATCGATTTGACCGGCAGCTGCTGGCTGGCACCCAGCAAATTACGCAATTGCTCATTCTCGGCCTGCAGCTGCTGGCCCTGCTGGAGCGCACGCGCATCCACCGTCTGCTGCGTGCGCAGTTGCGCGTTCTCACGCTTCAGTTCGGATAGGGAAGTGAAATAGTTGCCGACGAAGTAAATGGCATCGCGCGGCATCATTGCCACCGCTTCCAGCGGATACAGCACCGTACCCACGGCCTGCCGCACGACCGACAAGGTGCGCATGCGCGAATCGACCACCAGCAGCACCAGCGCAAGCACGCTGAAGACGATCACTTTTGCCCGCGCCGAAGCACCTTGCTTGAACAGCGGTGGTGGGCTGTATTCCATTTAAAGCCTGGCGAACCTGCAGGAGGGGTCCGTCACATCGCCGCGGCAAGCGAACGGTGTGACGGAAACTGGTGTGTCGATGACATGCATCATGTCATTCATCCGGATGGAATATGCCTTCCGCTTACTCGTAAGAGAAGATCGAGCCGAGCTTGTCCATGCGCTCCAGTGCCATGCCGGAACCGCGCACGACGCAGGTCAGCGGGTCTTCTGCAACGATCACCGGCAGGCCGGTTTCTTCCATCAGCAGGCGATCGAGATCGCGCAGCAGCGCACCGCCGCCGGTCAGCATCATGCCTTTCTCGGCGATGTCGGCGCCCAGTTCCGGCGGCGTCTGTTCCAGCGCGTTCTTCACGGCGGACACGATATTGTTCAGTGGATCGGTCAGCGCTTCGAGAATCTCGTTGCTGGAGATCGTGAAGGAGCGCGGAATGCCTTCGGACAGGTTGCGGCCCTTGACTTCCATCTCGCGCACTTCGGAACCCGGGAAGGCGGAACCGATTTCCTTCTTGATCGCCTCGGCGGTTTGTTCGCCGATCAGCATGCCATAGTTGCGGCGGATATAGTTGACGATCGCTTCGTCGAACTTGTCGCCGCCGACGCGGATCGAGCCCTTGTAGACCATGCCGCCCAGCGAGATGATGCCGACTTCGGTCGTGCCGCCGCCGATATCGACGACCATCGAACCGGTTGCATCCGACACCGGCAGGCCGGCACCGATTGCCGCAGCCATCGGCTCTTCGATCAGGTAGACCTGCGCGGCGCCGGCACCGAGTGCCGACTCACGGATCGCGCGGCGCTCGACCTGCGTGGAGCCGCAGGGAACGCAAATGATGATGCGCGGGGAAGGTTTGAACAGCTTGGTGTCGTGCACCATGCGGATGAACTGCTTCAACATCTGCTCGGTGACAGTGAAGTCGGCGATCACGCCGTCCTTCATCGGGCGGATCGCCTCGATGTTGCCCGGCACCTTGCCCAGCATCTGCTTGGCTTCCTTGCCGACGGCCATGATGGTCTTCTTGGCGTTCGGGCCGCCCTGCTGGCGGATGGCAACGACCGACGGTTCGTCGAGCACGATACCTGCGCTACGCACATAAATTAGGGTATTGGCGGTGCCCAGATCGATCGCCAGATCGTTGGAAAAATAACTGCGCAGAAATCCAAACATGAATTTGTCCTGTGGCGCAGCATGTGCCGCGCTTGAATGAGTGAAGGGTTCCTGCCCGCGGCAGCCAGAGCGCCAGCAAGGCAATAGCGCGATATTCTACCTTATAATTCTCGGTAAATTACCCTGCTGGAACCCCAAAAATGGAGCCCGACCAAGCGGTTTCCGTCGCATTTTCCCAGCAATGATTCATCCTTGGTAACGCACTTGTTTTCCCGGCATTTTCAACCTTACATCGCGGTCCCTGCCGCCCTTAGCCATGTCTCTTGAACTTTCCGATGTCCGGCGTCTGGCCGTGCTGGCCCAGCTGGAGTTGAACGACGAGCAATCCGTCCGCACGCTGGACAAGCTCAATGGCATCTTCTCCTTGGTCGAGCAGCTGCGTGCGGTCGATACTTCCGGCGTCGAGCCGCTGAATCAGCCGATCGCCGCCGCGATGCCGGAACTGTCGCTGCGCCTGCGAGAAGACGTCGTCAGCGAACCGAATCGCCGTGACGACTACCAACAAGTCGCGCCGGCCACGCAAGACGGCCTGTACCTGGTACCCAAGGTTATCGAATAACAACATCCTCGCGCAGCGCTTGCGCGACTCATCATCACACCCATGCATACCAAGACCCTCAAGGAACTCTCTGCGCTGCTGCAAGGCAGGCAAGTGTCGGCAGCCGAACTGGCCGAACTGTTCCTCGCCCGCATCGAACAAAGCGACCTGAATGCCTTTCTGCACGTCGACCGCGAATTGACGCTGCAACAGGCGCGCGCTGCCGATGAACGTCTCGCCAGCGGCAATGCCGGCGCGCTGACCGGCATTCCGATCGCGCACAAGGACATCTTCGTCACGCGCGGCTGGCGCTCGACCGCCGCCTCGAAGATGCTGGAAAACTATGTCAGCCCTTTCGACGCCACCGTCGTGGAGCGCTTCCAGCAGGCCGGCATGGTCACACTTGGCAAGCTGAACTGCGACGAATTCGCGATGGGCTCGTCGAACGAGAACTCGCATTTCGGCGCCGTGAAAAACCCGTGGGACAAGAACGCAATTCCCGGCGGTTCGTCCGGCGGTTCGGCTGCGGCAGTCGCCGCGCGGCTAGCGCCGGCGGCTACAGGCACCGACACCGGCGGCTCGATCCGCCAGCCGTCCGCGCTGTGTGGCATCACCGGCATCAAGCCGACCTACGGCAGCGTGTCGCGCTTCGGCATGATCGCTTTCGCCTCCTCGCTCGATCAAGGCGGCCCGATGGCGAAGACCGCCGAGGATTGCGCATTGCTGCTGAACGAAATGGTCGGCTTCGACGAACGCGATTCAACCAGCGTGCAGCGCCCGCAGGAAGACTTCACACGCGACCTGAACACGAGCCTGAAGGGCTTGAAGATTGGCGTGCCGCGCGAATACTTCGGCAAAGGCCTGGCGGCAGATGTCGAGCAGGCGATCCGCGCCGCACTGGCCGAATATGAAAAGCTGGGCGCAACGCTGGTCGACATCTCGCTGCCGAAGACCGAATTGTCGATCCCGACCTATTACGTGATCGCACCGGCCGAAGCCTCATCGAACCTCTCGCGTTTCGACGGCGTGCGCTACGGCTATCGCGCCAAGGAGTACAAGGACCTGGCCGACATGTATCGCAAGACACGTGCCGAAGGTTTCGGCGACGAGGTCCAACGCCGCATCTTAGTCGGCGCCTACGTGCTGTCGCATGGCTATTACGACGCCTATTACGTGCAGGCGCAAAAGCTGCGCCGCCTGATCGCCGACGACTTCCGCAATGCGTTCACTCAATGCGACGTCATCATGGGCCCAGTGACACCAACCGTGGCCTGGAATCTCGGCGACAAGGCCGACGATCCGGTTGCCAATTACTTGGCCGACATCTACACGCTGTCGACCAGTCTTGCCGGTTTACCTGGCATGTCGATTCCCTGCGGCTTTGGCCAAGGCGACAAGAACGGCAAGCGCCCGGTCGGCTTGCAGATCATCGGTAATTATTTCGCCGAAGCGAAGCTGCTGAACGTCGCGCACCAGTACCAGCAGGCGACCGACTGGCATCTGCGCCAGCCGGCAGCGGTCTGATCAGTCATCAACGCCACGAGCGAGTAAGGACACAACATGCAGTGGGAAGTAGTCATCGGTCTGGAAACGCATACGCAGTTGACGACCAACACGAAAATTTTCAGCGGCTCGCCGACGACGTTCGGCGCCGCGCCGAATACGCAGACCTCGCCAGTCGATCTGGCCTTGCCGGGTGCGCTGCCGGTGATGAACCGCACGGCCGTGGAGCGTGCAATCCAGTTCGGCCTGGCAATTGGCGCACACATCGCGCCAACCTCGGTGTTCGCGCGCAAGAATTACTTCTATCCCGATTTGCCGAAGGGTTATCAGATCAGCCAAATGGATTTGCCGGTCGTGCAAGGCGGCACCATCTCGTTTCCGCTTGAGATCGACGGCAAGACCGAAATGCGTTCGGTCACGCTGACGCGCGCGCATCTGGAAGAAGACGCCGGCAAGTCGCTGCATGAGGACTATCACGGCATGAGCGGCATCGACCTGAACCGCGCCGGCACGCCGCTGCTGGAGATCGTCACGGAACCCGACATGCGCAGCGCGGCCGAAGCGGTCGCCTATGCGAAGGCATTGCACACGTTGGTCGTATGGCTTGGGATCTGCGACGGCAATATGCAGGAAGGCTCCTTCCGCTGCGATGCCAACGTCTCGGTGCGCCCGCTCGGCCAGAAGGAATACGGAACGCGCTGCGAAATCAAGAACCTGAACTCCTTCCGTTTTCTGGAAGATGCGATCAACTACGAAGTCCGCCGCCAGATCGAACTGATCGAAGATGGCGGCCGCGTAGTGCAGGCAACGCGCCTGTACGATCCGGACAAGCGCGAAACGCGCCAGATGCGTAGCAAGGAAGACGCGCAAGACTATCGCTACTTCCCTGATCCCGATCTGCCGCCGCTGGTCATCAGCGAGGAATGGATCGCGCGCGTGAAAGCCGCGATGCCGGAACTGCCGGGCGCGATGCGCGATCGCTTCATGCGTGACTATGGCTTGTCCGCATACGATGCCTCGGTGCTGACGCAGTCGAAGGCCATGGCGAACTACTTCGAACAAGCTGTCGCCGCTGCCGGCA
>DATAHI010000105.1:0-11708 GCA_036263255.1 Oxalicibacterium sp.
GGCCTCGACGAAGATCTGGGCGAGTTCATTACGCCGCTAGCCGATCTGGCTGCCAAGGTAGAGAAACTGACGGCGGAAATCGGCATGAAGGCGATGAAGAATCCGGAAGAAGTCGGCGCTGCGGCTGTTCCTTACCTGCGCGTGGTCGGCCATCTGATCTATGCCTATTTCTTCACGCGGATGGCAAAGATCGCATTGGAGAAGCGTGATTCCGGCGATGATTTCTACAAGGCCAAGCTGGCGACGGCGCGTTTCTATTTCGCTCGCCTGCTGCCGGAAACCGCGATGCTGATCCGGCAAGCGCGCGCCGGTTCGGCCAGCCTGATGGAACTGGACGCCGCGCTGTTCTGATCGGTGCTTTTGTTCAGATACCGGCGCCCGCTACCGCGCCATCATTGAAGAGGCTTGCATGTCGAATTTCATTGTCAGAAAAGTTGCGGTACTGGGCGCCGGCGTGATGGGCGCGCAGATTGCCGCGCACTGCATCAACGCGAAAGTGCCGGTCGTGCTGTTCGATCTGCCATCGAAAGAAGGCTTGAAGAACGGCATCGTGCTGCGCGCGCTGGACCAGCTGCGGAAACTGAATCCTTCTCCCCTCGGCAATCCGGACGATGCCGCGCTGATCGAAGTGGCGAACTACGAAGATCATCTTGATCGCTTGAAGCAATGTGATCTGGTAATCGAGGCGATTGCCGAGCGCATGGATTGGAAGCACGGTCTGTATGCGAAGGTCGCGCCTTTTATCGCACCGCATGCGATCTTCGCGACCAATACCTCGGGGTTGTCGATCACGACCTTGTCGGAGGGGTTCGACGCCGACTTGAAGGCGCGTTTCTGCGGCGTGCATTTTTTCAACCCGCCGCGCTATATGCACCTCGTTGAATTGATTCCGACTGCGAGCACGCGCGCCGACATCCTCGACCAGCTTGAAACCTTTCTCACCACGACGCTGGGTAAGGGCGTGGTGCGCGCTTTCGATACGCCGAATTTCATTGCGAACCGCGTCGGTATCTTCGGCATGCTGGCGACGATGGCCGAAGCCGACAAGTTCGCGTTGGCGGTCGACGTAGTGGACGACCTGACAGGCAGCAAGCTCGGGCGCGCCAAATCGGGCACCTTCCGTACGGCGGACGTGGTCGGCCTCGATACGATGGCGCACGTGATCAAGACCATGCAGGACAATTTGCAGAACGATCCTTTCTATCCCGTCTATCGCACGCCGGAGATCCTGAACAAGCTGATCGCGGGCGGTGCGCTCGGTGCGAAAGCCGGTGCGGGCTTCTACAAGAAGGTCGGCAAGGATATTCTCCGTATCGACCCTGCCAAGGCAGACTACGTGCCGGGCGGCGGCAAGGCCGATGACTTCATCGCGCGCGTGCTGAAAGAAAAGGACCCGGCCAAGCGCATGAAAGCGCTGCACGATGCGCGCAATCCGCAAGGACAGTTTCTGTGGGCGATCTTCCGCGATGTGTTTCACTACATCGCCGTGCATCTGGAAGACATTGCGGACAACGCGCGCGACGTGGATTTCGCGATGCGCTGGGGCTTCGGCTGGACGCATGGCCCCTTCGAGATCTGGCAAGGCGCGGGCTGGAAGCAAGTCGCGGATTGGATCAAGGAAGATATCGAGGCTGGCAAGGCGCTCAGTACTGCGCCGCTGCCGGACTGGGTATTCGATGGTCCGGTTGCCCAACATGGCGGCGTGCATAGTGCGGACGGTTCATGGTCTCCGCGCCGCAAGCAATTCGTGGCTCGTTCCACGCTGCCGGTGTATCAGCGTCAGGTATTTCGCGCGCCATTGATTGCCGATGCGACGAATGCGGAGACTGCCGGCACCACCGTGTTCGAAGACGATGCGGTGCGTATCTGGCATCAGGACGACCAAGTGCTGATCCTGTCCTTCAAAACGAAAATGCACGTGATCGGTCCCGGCGTGATCGATGGCATGAACCGTGCGGTCGCTGAGGCCGAGCAGAATTACAAAGGCCTGGTGATCTGGCAGACTGACGCGGCATCAGGCGGCGCGTATTCGGCCGGCGCAGACTTGAAATCAATGCTGCCGCTTTTCATGTCCGGCGGCGTCGCTGCGATCGAGCCGATGATTGTCGCCTTGCAGCAGGCGCACCAGCGCATCAAGTACGCCAACGTGCCCGTAATCGTGGCGGTCGCCGGCATTGCACTTGGCGGAGGCTGCGAAATGCTGCTGCACGCAGCACGGCGCGTGGCGGCAATGGAATCCTATATCGGTCTGGTCGAAGTCGGCGTCGGCCTGATTCCCGCCGGCGGTGGCTTGAAGGAAATTACCTTGCGTGCTGCGGCGGACGCGAAAGGCAACGACATCCTGCAGTTCCTGAAGGATCGCTACATGCACGCTGCGACCGCAGCTGTCTCCAAGTCGGCACTTGAGGCGCAGAAGATGGGCTATCTGAAGCCGGACGACGTAATCGTATTCAATCCATATGACTTGCTGTTCGTTGCGAAGGAGCAGACGCGTGCGCTATCCGACGCGGGCTATCGACCGCCGTTGCCGACGCCGATTCCGGTGACTGGCCGCTACGGCATGGCGACCATCATGGCGCAGTTGCTGAACATGCGCGACGGCGGTTTTATTTCAGCGCACGACTACAAGCTCGGCTCGATGATCGCCGAGGTCGTCAGCGGCGGCGACATCGAAGCCGGCAGCCAGCTCGACGAACAATGGCTGCTCGACATGGAACGCCGCGCCTTCATGGAGCTGCTGAATCATCCGAAGACGCAGGAACGTATCATCGGAATGATGGAAACCGGCAAGCCGGTGCGGAATTGAGCGGACGAATAAAGCGAGAAACCATATGAGCAAGCAAATTCAGGAAGCCTATATCGTCGCCGCCACCCGCACACCGATCGGCAAGGCGCCGCGCGGCATGTTCCGCAACGTGCGGCCGGACGATCTGCTGGTGCGGGTGCTGCAATCGGCGTTGTCGCAAGTACCGCAGCTCGATCCGAACGTAATCGAGGATGCGATCGTCGGCTGCGCTTTCCCTGAAGCGGAGCAGGGCCTGAACATGGCACGCATGAGCGTGTTGCTGGCGGGCTTGCCGAAGACCGTGGGCGGCGTCACGGTCAATCGCTATTGCGCATCGGGCCTGACGGCGGTCGCGATGGCAGCCGACCGCATTCGCGTCGGCGAGGCTGATGCGATCATCGCGGCCGGTGCGGAGTCGATGTCGATGGTGCCGATGATGGGCCATCACCCTTCGATGAACATGGGCATATTCAAGGACGAAAACGTCGGCATGGCCTACGGCATGGGCTTGACTGCGGAGAAGGTGGCCGAGCAGTGGAAGGTGTCGCGCGAAGCGCAGGATGCCTTTGCGTTGCAGTCGCATCTGAAGGCATTGAAGGCGCAGGAGGCTGGCGAATTCTTGGATGAGATGACGGCGGTGGACATCGTTGAGCGCTTCCCGAATCTGTCCACACGCGAGATTGATGTGAAGAAACGCACCGTCAACATGGATGAAGGTCCCCGCGCCGATACAAGTGCAGAAGCCCTGGCGAAGTTGCGGCCCGTGTTCTCGCCGAAAGGATCGGTAACGGCTGGCAATAGCTCCCAGACTTCCGATGGCGCCGGGGCACTGATCGTGGTCAGCGAAAAGATCCTGAAGCAGTTCAACCTGAAACCGCTGGCGCGCTTCGTCTCTTTCGCGGTGCGCGGCGTGCCGCCCGAGATCATGGGCATCGGCCCAAAAGAGGCTGTGCCCGCCGCCTTGCGCAGCGCGGGGCTGACACTTGACCAGATGGACTGGATCGAACTGAACGAAGCCTTTGCCGCGCAATCCCTGGCGGTGATGCACGATTTGCAGCTCGATCCCGCCAAGGTCAATCCGATGGGTGGCGCGATCGCGCTCGGTCACCCGCTCGGTGCCACCGGTGCAATCCGGTCGGCGACCGTTGTCCATGCCCTCCGGCGCAAAAACCTGAAATATGGCATGGTGACGATGTGCGTCGGCACTGGTATGGGCGCGGCGGGTATCTTCGAGCGCGTCTGAGCGGGTTTCCCCACCCGGAGCTGCACCAAAAATGAACCTTGTTCGCGAAAACCGAACAAATACTCAACATTAAACGGACCGTGGTCCGCGGAGAACAGCAAAAGAGCTTTGAATCGTTGAAAGGAGTCAGTCGCATGTCTTCTCAGATGTTTGTACCGAACGCCGGACAGATCGCGCCGAAACATTCCTCGTTATACCGCGTCATGGAGGAACTGCTCGAAAAGGCCGACATTCATGTCAACGGCCCTAATCCCTGGGACATGCGGCTGCTTGCCGAAGGGGTGCCGGAACAGGCACTTTCCCGCGGCAATCTCGGTTTGGGCGAAGCCTACATGGAAGGTGCCTGGGATGCGGAACAGCTCGACGAATTCTTTGCTCGCCTGCTCGCCACGCATGTTGATCAGCAGGTCAAGCCGCTGCGGCTGCTCGGCCATGTGCTGTCGGCCAAACTGCTGAATCGCCAGAACATCAAGCGCGCGCGCGAAGTCGGCGAAGTGCACTACGACCTCGGCAACGAGTTCTATGCCGCCATGCTCGACAAACGCATGACCTATACCTGCGGCTATTGGGCCGATGCGACCACGCTGGATGAGGCGCAGGAAGCGAAGCTCGACCTGATCTGTCGCAAGCTGCAATTGAAGCCCGGCATGCGCGTGCTCGACATCGGCTGCGGCTGGGGCAGCTTCATGGGTTATGCGGCCGAGAAGTACGGCGTCAGCTGCGTCGGCGTCTCGATTTCCAAGGAGCAGGTCGCGCTCGCGCAGCAGCGCTATGCGCACCTGCCGCTCGAATTCCGTCTGCAGGATTACCGTGAGCTGAACGAGCAATTCGATGCCATTACAAGCGTCGGCATGTTCGAGCACGTCGGTCACAAGAACTACCGCACGTATATGGAGGTGGCGCACCGCTGCCTGAAGGACGACGGCTTGTTCCTGCTGCATACGATCGGCAAGAACCTGCGTCATTCGATGCCCGATCCCTGGATCGACAAGTACATTTTCCCCAACGGCGAGTTGCCCTCTATCGGCCAGATCGGCGACGCGGTGGACAGCCTGTTCGTGGTGGAAGACCTTCACAACTTCGGTGCCGACTACGACAAGACTTTGATGGCCTGGTGCAGCAATTTCGAAGCAGCGTGGCCGCGCTTCAAGGATGAACTGGGTGAGCGCTTTTACCGCATGTGGCGCTATTACCTGCTGTCCTGTGCCGGCGCATTCCGCGCCCGCGACATCCAGTTGTGGCAATGGGTGCTGTCGAAGAAAGGCGTTCCAGGCGGATATCGTCGCGAACGCATCTGATTACTGTCTTGGCCGGGCACTTGATCCGTAGGGTCATCAAGACGAAAGAGATTTCGGTGATGATAGCGGCATGAGTCCCGGCCGCATCTTTTTCTCTCCCTGCCTCCCTTCTTTACAAGGCGTTTCCGTGTTGCGGCTGTTTCAACAGTCGCGGCGGACACCACCTTTTTTCAGTCTCTCTTCAGCCTTCTCTGTTATGGTGGCGGCCGCCTGTTGTACGGCCGGTTCGTCAGCTTTCGCGGGTCGTCCGATGACGACGGACGACGCTGCGCTCCTCAGCGATAAGGGCTGTCAGGTGGAAAGCTGGGTGGAGCGCGCTGAATCGCAAACCGGATACTGGATGCTCCCGGCCCGCAATGTCGGCGGCAATCTCGAGTTGACGCTGGGCGGCGCGCGCATTGTCGGCAACGGGCGCACTCAGAACCTGACGGTGGTGCAAGGCAAGACGCTGTTCAAACCGCTGAGCACCGACGGCTGGGGATTCGGCATGGCGGTCGGCAGCCAATCCGGTGCCGAGCATGCGGCGGACGACAATGTCTTTGTCAACCTGCCGCTCAGTTTCTCGTTTCATGATGATCGCGTTCTGCTGCATATTAACGCGGGATGGCTGCACCCGCGCGCAGGCGGCGATCTTGCAACCTGGGGCATCGGCACCGAGTGGCAATGGAGCGAGCGTAGCGCAATTGCGATGGAAGCCTTCAGGCAGGATGCCGGCAAGCCGTCTTGGCAGTTCAGCGCCCGGCACCAGTTGAGCGAGCGATTGCAGATCGACGCGAGTTACGGTGATCGTTTTGCGCGAGGCCAAGGTGGCCGACTTGTTTCGATCGGAATCGTACTGTTCGCCGACAGCATCATTCCCTAGACTGCATCACAGGATCTTCAGTTATGTCCGACGCAGCACGACTGCAAGCGACGCAGGGGTCGCTGCTGGCGACCACGCCCAATCGCTGGGACTGGGCGCTGCTGCCGTTCGTGCTTGCCGTACTGGCCGCGCTTGCCTTCGGCGCGATGCAGATGACGCGCCCGTTCGTGTTGGGGCAGCCGACGCCAATTTCGCTCGATCCGCTGTACCTGCCTTACTACCTGTTGCGCACAATGCTGCGCATGTTTACCGCTCTGGGTTTCTCGCTGCTCTTTAGCTTCGTCTTCGCCGCGGTCGCGGTCAAATACCGGGTTGCCGAGAAGGTGCTGATCCCGCTGCTCGATGTGTTGCAGTCGGTGCCGATTCTTGGTTTTCAGGCGATTGCGATCGCGCCCTTCATCGCGTTGTTTCCGGGGCAGCTGCTTGGCGTCGAATGCGCTGCGGTCTTCGCGATCTTCACTTCGCAGGCATGGAACATGGCGTTCAGTCTGTATCAGTCGATGCGCACCGTGCCACCCGAATTGCACGAGGCGGCACGCGTATTCCAGCTCTCCGGCTGGCAGCGCTTCTGGCGGCTGGAGCTGCCGTTCGCGATGCCGGGGCTGCTGTGGAACATGATGATGTCGATGTCGGGCGGCTGGTTCTTCCTGGTCGCGGCCGAAGCGGTGTCGGTGGCCGGCCAGGACATCAAGCTGCCGGGCATCGGCGCCTACATCGCTGTCGCGATCGAGGCCAAGGATTTGCATGCGATCAGCGGCGCGATCGTTGCCATGCTGGCCGGGATTCTGCTGTACGACCAGCTGTTCTTTCGTCCACTGCTGGCCTGGGCCGACAAGTTCCGCTTTGAAGAAACGCAAGGCGAGGGCGCGCAGTCCTCATGGCTGCTGGACTGGATGCGCCGCAGCAACTGGTCGCGCGTGCTGAGCAGAAGGCTCGGCGTGCTGGCCGGCCGCGCACTCGGCTGGTTCGGCAACGAGCGCCGTTCAGTATCATCGTCGCGGCGCAGTTTCACGTTTTCATTGCCGGAACGCGGTTGGGATGCGGTGATTCTGGTCGTTGCATTGCTGGCTGCGATCCGCTTTGTGCTATTCATCCACAGCACGGTGGGCTGGAGCGAAGTCGCGCATGTCGTCGGACTCGGGTGCATCACGCTCGCGCGCGTGATGCTGCTGATCGCGCTTGCGTCGCTGTTCTGGGTCCCGGTCTCCGTGTGGATCGGCCTGCGTCCGCGCTACGCGCAGGGCGTGCAGGCGGCGGCGCAATTTCTCGCAGCGTTTCCAGTGAACCTGATGTTTCCTCTGGTGGTGTTCCTGCTCGTGCATTTTCGCCTGAACCCCGATATCTGGCTGAGCCCTCTGATGGTGTTCGGTACCCAGTGGTACATCTTGTTTAACGTAGTGGCGGGCGCGTCCGCGATCCCGAATGAGTTGCGGCTGGCGGCCGACAATCTCGGCTTGACCGGGTGGATGAAGTGGAAGCGCTTTTATCTGCCTGCGATATTTCCAAGCTTCGTCACTGGCGCCATTACTGCCAGCGGCGGCTCGTGGAACGCGAGTATCGTTGCCGAGTACGTGAGCTGGGGCCGCACCACGCTGGAAGCGAACGGCATCGGCAGCTACATCAAGCAGATGACGGATGTCGGCGACTTTCATCGCATTGCGTTGGGCATTGGCGTGATGTGCATATTCGTCATGTTGTTGAACCGGTTCTTCTGGCGCAGGCTGTACCTGCTGGCGGAAGACCGTAGTCGTTGAGGCCGCCATGAGCGCATTGATCGAATTAAAGGACGTGCACAAATCTTTCCGTGCTGCGGACGGCGCGCCGCGCACGATCCTGGAAGGCGTGGATTTCACGCTGGCTGAAGGTGAAGTGGTGGCCTTGCTTGGTAAATCGGGCTCGGGCAAGTCCACGCTGCTGCGCATCATCGCTGGCCTGATCGGCGCGGATGCAGGGCAGGCGAGCTACCGCGGCCGGCCGATCGCCGGACCTGCCGCCGGCATTGCAATGGTGTTCCAGTCCTTTGCCTTGTTTCCCTGGCTGACCGTGCAGCGGAATGTCGAACTCGGGCTGGAAGCGCAAGGCGTGCCGCAGCAGGAACGTGTGCAGCGTGCCGACGACATGCTCGATCTGATCGGCCTGTCGGGTTTCGGCGGCGCACTGCCGCGCGAATTGTCCGGCGGCATGCGGCAGCGCGTCGGCATTGCACGTGCGCTGGTCACCAATCCTGACGTGCTGTTGATGGACGAAGCGTTTTCCGCGCTCGACGTGCTGACCGGTGAAACGCTGCGCAACGAAATCATGAGCCTATGGGATACGGGCCGCATTCCGACCAAGGGCATCTTGATCGTCTCGCACAATATCGAGGAAGCGGTGCTGATGGCCGACCGCATCATCATTCTGTCCAGCGATCCGGGCCGCATCCGCAGCGAGATCGCGATCGATCTGCCGCGTCCGCGGGATGCTGACTCGGCCGAGGTGCGCAACTGCATCGACGAGGTGTACGGATTGATGACGGCGCGTGCGCCGCGTTCGCCGTTTGCCGGTGCGGCACCGCATGCCGTGCCGGATTACCGGCTGCCTGACACCGATGTGGCGCGCATCGAAGGCGTGCTCGACCTGCTGGCCGCCGCGCCGTTCAATGGCCGCGCCGACCTGCCGCACCTGGCAGAAGAGGCGGAGCTGTCGGACGACGAACTGTTTCCTACCTACGAGGCGCTGAATCTTCTTGGTCTCGCGCATGTCGACAAGGGCGACATCGCGTTGACGCGGCTCGGTACGCAATACGCCGCCACCGATCACGCGATGCGCAAGGAAATCTTCGGCCGCCAGCTGCTAACGCACGCGGCGTTGCCTATCCATATTCGCCGCAGCCTGGAGGAAGAGACGAGCGGCGCGCTGGCCGAGAAGATCTTCCTCGACCTGCTGGAAGAGTCGATGAAGACGGAGGATGCCAAGCGCGTGCTGGAGATCGCCATCGAATGGGGCCGCTATGGCGAAGTCTACGAATATGACTATCACGTGGGACGCCTGAGTCTGCCGGGTTGAAGTACGCCTCCCCGATCACGAACCCTCGTGAAGGCGGTATAGTGGTGCGGCCCCCGCGCACCGCGCACTTCCATGTTTCGCCATCATGCTCAATACACTGCTCGTACTACTCGTCTTCCAGACCATAGGCGAAGGCGTGGTCTACGCGCTTTCCCTGCCGATACCGGGGCCGGTGATCGGCATGCTGCTGCTCTTCGTCTATCTGATCTGGAAGAACGATGCGGCCGACAAGCTGGCGCCGGCTTCCTCGCGCCTGCTCTCGCATATGTCGCTGCTGTTCGTGCCGGCGTGTGTCGGCATCATCGTGCACGGGCATCGGCTGGCCGATGAGTGGTTTCCGATCATGCTTGCCGTCGTTATCAGTACGGCGCTCGCGCTTGTCGTCACTGTGCTGGTGGTGCACAAATTGAAGAAGGCGGATTGAAATGGCGTCCTCGTTGAATACGATCTGGGTGTACCTGGCGGGTTCACCGCTGCTGTGGTTGACGGCGACGCTGCTTGCCTATCGCATCGCCGGCTGGCTTTATGAGAAGAGTGGGCACAGCCCGCTCGCCAATCCCGTTGCGATTTCCGTGGCGATTCTGGTCGCGGTGCTGCTGATCACCGGCACGCCGTATGCGACGTATTTTCACGGCGCACAATTCGTCCATCTGCTGCTCGGCCCGGCTACGGTCGCGCTGGCGATTCCGCTGTACCAGCAGCTGGAAAAACTGAAGCGCAACTGGTTCGCATTATTGGCCGGCGCACTGGCGGGCGGCGCGATTGCCAGCGCATCGGCGATGGTGATTGCCTGGTTGCTTGGCGCATCGCATGTCACCGTGCTTTCGCTGGCGTCAAAATCGGTCACTTCACCGATTGCGATGGGCATCAGCGAAAAGATCGGCGGTCTGCCGACGCTTACCGTGGTGATGGTGATGCTGACCGGCGTGTTCGGCGCTGGCCTCGGGCAGTATCTGTTTCGCTGGCTGAAGATCGGCGACGACAGCACCTGCGGCTTTGCGCTCGGCATCGCTGCGCACGGTGTCGGCACGGCGCGCGCCTTTCAGCTCAGCGAGCAGATGGGCGCGTTCGCCGGGTTGGGGATGGGCATGTGCGGCGTGCTGACTGCGGTGCTGTTGCCGCTGATACTGAAGCTGTTCGGCTACCTGTAAATTCAGTGTTCCTGCCGCGTGCGGTAGCGATTGACTTCAGCGGGCGATACGATGCCCGCTTCATTGCCCCAGGCGTTGCGGATATAGCTGATCACCGCGGCCACTTGCTCGTCGCTCATCGTCGGCGCGAAAGGCGGCATGCCATAGGGCCGCGGATTGCCTGCTGTGCTCGGCGGGAAGCCGCCGTTCAGTACGACACGAATCGGATTCGTCGCGATGGCAGAAGTGACGGCATGGTTGCCTGCCAGACGCGGGTAGATGCTGCTGACACCTTCGCCGTTGGCCTGGTGGCAGCTGGCGCAGCGATCTTCGTACAGCGATTGACCCAATTCCAGAATTGCACGCTTTTCTTCCTTGCCGATGCGGTCCGGTGCCGCCTGCGGCGCTGGCACCTGCTGCGGTAGCGATCGCACATAGGTTGCAATCGCCTGGATGTCGTCATCCTGCAAGTACTGCAGGCTGTTGTGGACCACCTCCGCCATCGGGCCACTTGCAGCACGCGTCGACGAGATGCCGGTTTTCAGGAAGGCCGCAAGATCCGCTTCCGTCCAGTCGCCCAGTCCGGCAGTATGATTGCCGTTCAGCGGCGGCGCATACCAATTCAGCATCGGGATCATGCCGCCGCCGAGTTCTTCGCGCAGCTTGTTGCCGCCGAAGCCGTCGCGCGGCGCATGGCAGGCGCTGCAATGCCCCAGGCCTTGCGTCAGGTAGGCACCGCGATTCCATGCTGCCGGCTTCGATTCGTTGGCGACGTACTGGCCCGGACGGAAATACAGCGCACGCCAGACGTAGAGCAGGGCGCGCTGATCGTACGGAAAGCGAAGCTCGGGCGCGCGATTGACCTGCTGCACAGGTGGCAGTGTTTTTAGATACGCGAAGATCGCATCGCTGTCGGCACGTGTCAGCTTCGTGTAGTTCGTGTACGGGAAGGCGGGATACAGCAGGCGCGCATCCTTGCCGCGGCCATCGTGCATGGCGCGCCAGAAGTCCTCGTTGCTCCAGTCGCCGATGCCGCTGACGCGGTCCGGCGTCAGATTGCTCGCATAGATGTCGCCGAAAGGCGTAGGCACTGCACGCCCGCCGGCATAGGAGGCACCGCCGCGCGCGGTATGGCAGCCTGCGCAGTTACCGACACGGACCAGATAGGCGCCCTGCACAATCTGCGCCGCGGGATCGCTAGGCGCCACCGAGGGCTGCGCCAAATCGGAATTCCGGTTGGCCCAGATCAGCCAAGCCGCGAACAGCGCGACGAGGATGAGCAGCAGCGCCGCAAGACGAAGGAGGACGCGTTTCATTTCGCCCCCTGCTTCAGCGAACCGCATTC
>DATAHI010000106.1:0-10195 GCA_036263255.1 Oxalicibacterium sp.
GGTAGCGGCGAGCATGCCGGTATGGATGATGCTGATCGGTGCCGGCTTCTTTTCGACACCGATCACGCGGGTGCAAGTGACGGGCGCCGTGATGTCGATCGCCGGCGTGTTGATCGTGCTGAGTCGCGGCAACTGGCAGACCCTGCTTGCGCTGCACATCGTACCCGGCGACATCCTGATGATTATTGCCGCGATCGTGTGGTCGTTTTACAGCTGGCTCCTGACGCTGCCCGAGGATCCACAGGCGATCCGGAACCGCTGGGCAGATTTCCTGCTCGCGCAAGTGGCCTTCGGTGTCGGATGGTCAGTCATGTTCAGCGCGGCGGAATGGGCAACGGCGCCGCGCAGTATTGCGTGGAGTTGGCCGCTGGCGGCGGCCTTGCTGTTCGTTGCGCTCGGCCCGGCGATCATTGCATTGCGCTGTTGGGGGCTGGGCGTGCAGCGCGTCGGTCCCACGATTGCCGGTTTTTTCAGCAATCTGACACCGCTGTTTGCTGCGCTGATGTCATCGGCTTTCCTAGGGGAATGGCCGCATCTGTATCACGCGTTGGCCTTTGCGCTGATCGTCGGCGGGATCGTGGTTTCGTCCCGCCGATAATCGGGCATGTTGTAACGGGCGCGTTTAACCAGGCGTGTTTTGCCTAGTCTTCTTCCCCGTCCTCTAGCTCAACGGCGGGTTCTTCCATGCGCTTGACGCTTTCGCGGCGGTGATCCTTGATCTTGCCTTTCGTTTTCACAGCCTGACGGTCGAGCTTTTCCATCACGCCGTCGATTGCAGCATACAGATCCTCCGCGCGATCTTCGGCGTGCAGCGTTTCTCCCTTCAAGCGCAGATTTACCTCGGCACGCTGACGCAATTCTTTTTCTGCCGGCGCTTCGACGCCGAGAATCACTTCAATCTCGACGATGACGTCGAGGTGGCGCGTAATTGGTTTGAGCTTCTCTTCGACGTATTGTCGGATGGCTGGGGTGAGATCGAGATGATGACCGGTAATGAGCAAATTCATGCGATTTCTCCCATCGTTGTCGTTACAGGTATGAGCCTGCAAAAGCAGGTTCGTTCAGCATACCTCCGGTCTGCATCCGGTGCACGGCGAGTATCGGAATTCTGACCAAAAATTTGCTGCTTTTCCTACTCGTAATCCTGCACCGATATGAAAAAATTAATCATGTGGCCCGAAGACGGATGCGTTGATGATTCGTTTCCGGCGGTCACTATCACTTACGAGGAGCTTACGATGGCAACCTTAGACACACCTCTGACTGAAAGGCGGCATATCCCCGATCGCAGGGCCAATACCCATACCAGTGCGCTGGGAGCAGTAGACTGGGTGGCAATGGTGTTGTTGATCATCGGCGGTATCAATTGGGGCTTGATGGGATTGATGGGAATTGACCTGGTTGCCTCGGTATTCGGCGACATGACCGAGGGGGCCCGTGTGACCTACATCATCGTCGGCTTGTCTGCACTGTACGCAATCTATCTATGCGCACGTCTGGCAAGCGGCCGCAGGACCTGATTGTTGCTTAAGGCTGTTGCCACCAGCCCGGCAACAGCCTTCCCGCCGTCATTGCGCCTTTGGCGCGTCGATATCTCCCCACGTATTGGCTATCGCGCAGATATTTTGTAACTGCATAGTTCATTTATGAAATATTATGAAGTAAAATAAAGCCGTCCCCGCTTTCCCGGCGAAGTAATGAAAAGAGCGAACCGTTTTGCCTTGATCTGCGCGATGCTGCTGTTGAGCGGTTGCGCCGATATGGGAGATACGCGGCCGCAGGCACGCGCGGTTGATCCGAACACATTGGGTTCCGGCACCGCCATCGAGCGGGCGCGAATCGATCGTCAGTGGCCGCAGTCGCAATGGTGGCATGCCTACGGCGATGTTCAGCTCGATGCGTTGGTCGAAACGGCAATTGCGGGCAATCCGGATTTGCGTATCGCGGAGGCGCGCATGCGCGAGGCGCAATTTCGCGCCGGCATCGCGGAAGCGGCGACGAAGCCGAATCTTGAAGCGAAGAGCTCGCTGTCACGCCAGCTGTTTTCGGAGCACGATTTCATTCCTCCACCCGAGGCGGGAAATTACGCCTGGTACAACCGTGTTGCGCTGGAAGGCAGTTACGATCTCGACCTGTGGGGAAAACAGCGGCATGCGTTGCAGGCTGCCGTAGATGAAGCGAAGGCCGCATCGGCCGAGTCGCAGATTGCACGTCTTGCGCTGGAAAACAATATCGTCCGCACCTACGTGCAATTGTCGCTGCAGTATGCGCTGCGCGATATTGCCGAAGACACTCTCGGGCACCGCGAAAAGGCGCTACAGGTCGTGCGAAAACGCATGGCGGCGGGGCTGGCGACCGAAGCAGACGTGACGCAGTTGGAAGCTGCCGTGCCGCCGCTGCACATGCAAATCGATCGCTATGACGAAGAAATCGCCTTGCTACGCAACCAGATCGCCGCGTTGAGCGGCAAGGGGCCCGCAGAAGGGGAGCGGATCAGAAGACCGACATTGCGGCTGGAGGATAGCGGCTGGTTGCGTCTGCCGAGTAAGGTACCGGCGGACCTCGTCGGACGTCGGCCCGACGTTGCCGCACGCCGTTGGCAGGTGGAAGCATCGCGCAGCAATATCGAGTCAGCCAAGGCCGCTTTCTATCCGGACATCAACCTGATGGCTTTCATCGGCTATCAATCCATCGGATTCGATACGCTGTTCAGCAGCACTTCGCAGGTGCAAGGTTTCGGTCCCGCGATTTCCCTGCCGATTTTCGAGGGCGGCCGCCTGCGCAGCAACCTTGGTGTGCAGAGCGCGGCATACGACGTTGCGGTCGAAAATTACAATGCCACGGTGATCCACGCGTTACAAAGTGTATCGAACGCATTGGTAATTGCGCAGTCGGAGCAACAGCAGAAAAAACTGAACGATGTCGCGCTTGCGACCGCGAGCCGCGCACGCGAGCTGGCTAGCCGCAGCTTTGCTGCCGGCATGACGGATTTTCTGGTGCTGCTCAATAGCGAGGTCGCTTTGCTGGTGCAGAAACAGGAACAGGTGCAGATTGCTGCGCGGCTGCTCGAAAGTCATGCGGGCCTGATGGTGGCGCTCGGCGGAGGCTATCTGCCGGAACAGCCCGCGACATCGTCCGATATTCCTTCCCATCGGATGACAGATCAACCATGAGTTCCTTCGACAATACTGCCAAACGCATTGCGCGCTGTACCGAACGCATGCCGGATTATCCGCAACAACTGGTCACGCTCAGCCGGCTCGCCTATCACATTCAGAAACGCACTCAGGACCGGCTGAGCATGGCGATGAAGAGGCACGGCATGACGAGCGTCAGCTATACCGTGCTGATGGTTCTATATGGTTCGGAAGATGAGACGCAGCGCGCCTCCGACCTGGGTGAAGCGTGCTCGGAAAAACCGGCAAATCTGACGCGCATCTGCAATGAACTCGAGCAGCAGGGTCTGATTAGGCGCCGTTTCAGCACTGAAGACAGGCGCAGCGTATCGATTTCGCTTACCGCGCTAGGACGCAAGCGCGTGGAACAGGTCGCTCCCGAATACTGGGAGATCCTGCAACGCACGTACGACGGCATCGGCGAACGGGATCTGCGCACGCACGAAATGCTGATGAAACGCCAGCTCGCCAATCTGGAAGACCGCTGATTGGTATGAGCACACCGGCTGCCTCCATCTCCATGTCACCTGAACTGCAGGGCTGGCGCGCGGTCGGGAAGGACTGGTTGCAGAACGAAGGGCAACGCTGGGTCTTCGTCATCAAGACCTTGATTGCGGCTTTTCTCGCCTTGTGGATCGCGTTCCGTATGGGCTTCGATTCGCCGCGCAGTGCCATGATGACCGTTTTTATCGTCGCATTGCCAAGCAGCGGCATGGCACTCGAGAAGGGCGTTTATCGCCTGCTTGGTACGTTGGTAGGCTGTGCTGCAGCGCTTGCAATCGTCGGTCTGTTTCCTCAACAACCGATGTTGCTCTTCATCGCGCTGGCGATATGGGTCGGCCTGTGCACTAGCGGTGCGGCGCTGATGCGCAATGCACGATCCTACGGCTTCGTGCTGGCCGGGTATACCGCCTGCATGATTGCCTTGCCGGCGATCGATATGCCGATGGGCGTATTCAACCTTGCCGTAGCACGCGTGACCGAAATTTCGCTCGGTATTCTTTGTTCGGCATTGCTGAACGATGCGCTGTTTCCCAAGCATCAGAGCGAGCAACTGGTACAGACGGTGCGCGGGCTGTATCTGAATTTCGCACAGCTGTGCCACGATGCATTGCACGGCACGATGAGCGATGAGCAGATGGAGCGACAACATCTGCGCTTTGCGACCGATGTGGCGGCGCTGGAAGCGAATCGCGCGGCCTCTCTGTTTGAAGCGGGAGACGTGCGCACCCGCAGCCAGCAACTGCATGCCTTCAACGCGGCAGCGATGGTCGCCTTGACGACGTTTCATACACTGCATCGCCTGATGCAGCGCCTGCGCCAACGCGGCGATCTGCGCGTGCCGGGGTTAATGGCGCCGTTGTTCGATGCCTTTTCGGCCGCCTTGCTGGTAGATGGCACGCCGGCCCGCACCGCGGCGGAGGCAGGCCTCACACGCGAAAAGTTTGCCCAGTTGCAGCGGGAACTGCCGATTCTGACGGCTGCAATTCGCCGCGAATTCGAAGAACAGCGTGAGCAGCAGCCAATTTCGCCGCAGCAGCAGCTTGACCTCGATACTGCACTGGAGCTGCTGCAACGCTTTCAGCAGGAATTCATGCGCCTGATCACGGTGTATCACGAGTTGCCGATGCGCCTCACCGATCGTCCGCAGCGCGCGGACCGCACCATCGCGAATTGGAGCTACAGTGCGAAGACGCCGGGCATGATTGCGTTTGTTTCGGGACTGCGCACGGCAGCAGCCTTGTTGATCCTGGCGCTGGCGTGGTACGGGCTTAACTGGCCGAGTGCGGCGGGCGCAGTGATTCTGACAGTAGTGTTTTGCGCGCTTGCGTCATCCTCGCCGTTTCCGGAGCAGATGATACGCAGTACAACGCAGGGCTTTGCGCTGGCGATTCCTTTTGCCTTCGTCTGCGCGTTCATGATGCTCAACCACGTGGAAGGCTATTTGATGCTGGTGCTGTCGATGGCCCCGTTTCTGGCAGCGAGCATCTATGCAACGACCTGGCGCAGGACTGCCGGCATCGGCACAGGATTCAACCTGATGTTTGCGCAGATTATCGCGCCAGAGAACATGATGCGCTTCAATGTCGCCAACTTCTTCAACGACAGCATTGCACAGATCGTCGGATTGGTGCTCGCAGTGATGATGTTCGCATTGATTCTTCCCGAGCATCGGCAAGGATCGAGGCGCCATATCGCGCAAGCGCTGTGGCGTGAAACCTTGCGTCTGTGCACAAGCAATCGCCCGCAAATGCGCGAACACTTCGAAAGCCGCATGCGTGATCTGCTGAATCAGTTGAGCATGGGCATGGGCGGTACAACGCCGGCGGGCCGCGTGACCTTGAATCAAGCCATTGTGCTGCTCGAACTGGGGCATGCCATTCTCGATCTGCGTGCGAGCGGTGTGCAGTGGGCGTCCGATCATCCTGTACGTGCGGCACAGGAAAATTGCATTGCCGTGCTGGCGGCGTATTTCCGCCAGCCCTTGCCGATCCGACATGCGCAGGCACTGGCCGCAACGACCTCGACCATCAATGCCGTACGCGCCTATCGGAAAGATCACCTGATCGGAATAGGCGAGGCCGCCGCGTTGCAACGCGGACTGACCGACCTGCATCTGATCGGTACCTCTTTGCAGGATCCGTCGCTGCAGGCAGTGGTGGTTGAATCCGGTCTGCCGAAAGGAAGTGTCGACGATGCCTCGTGAAATTGCGCTGTTCGGCATTCTGGTGCCATCGCTGTTGCTCGTCTTCATGTTCAGCGTGCTGGTACATGTGGGCGTGGACTGGCTCTGCGGCCGATTCGGCGTGTATCGGCACGTGTGGCATCCGGCACTGTTCAGGCTGTGCCTGCTGGTCTGCATCTTCGGCACTTTCGCGCTGATGCTTTATTAAGAACAAAAAGGGAGCGCTTCATGTCGGGATTTTTCCGCTATCTGATTACCGCTGTACTGCTGCTCGCCGCGGTGCTCGTCGGTGTCTATCTATGGCGAGACAACATGGACGCGCCATGGACGAGGGATGGCCGCGTGCGTGCAGACATTATCCGTATCGCGCCAGACGTATCAGGCATCGTGACTGCAGTCGCCGTACGCGACAACCAGTTCGTACACAAGGGCGACATTCTTTTCAGCATCGACAAGAGTCGCTATGCGCAGGCGGTGGCGCAGGTGGAAGCGAACCTGGCCGCACAGCAGTCGGAGAAGGTAATGCGTGCGCGTGAAGCGGCGCGTCGAAACGGGCTCGACGCTTCGATCGTCACCAGCGAGAATCGTGAAAATGCTGCTTCGGCTTCCGCCATTGCAGCCGCGAAATACCAGGCGGCACTTGCTGCACGCGATGTGGCGAAACTGAATCTGGAGCGCACCGACGTACGTGCGCCGGTGGATGGCTATGTGACCAACCTGAACGTGCATACCGGCGATTTCGCAGCAATCGGCAATGCCGTGCTGGCGGTGATTGACAGCTCCTCCTTCTATGTCAGCGGCTATTTCGAGGAAACCAAGTTGCCGGCAATCGCGGTAGGCGATCCGGTCGAGATCCGCATGCTGGACGGCAGTCCCGCGATGCGGGGCGAGGTGGAAAGCATCTCGCGCGGCATCACCGATCGCGATGCCGCAACCGGACATGAGCTGCTCGCCGACGTCAACCCGACCTTCAACTGGGTGCGGCTGGCGCAGCGCATCCCGGTGCGCGTCCGCATCGTCGATCTGCCGATTGATCACCGTCTGGTGGCCGGCATGACGTGCACGGTAATCGTCAAGCCACGCGGCGATAGGCCATTGCGGCATTAGCAGCCTTTCTTCCCTTCCAGTGCCGCTACTCCACCTGAGCTTAACTTTCGCCTAAGGCAGGTCAGGTATTCGTTCGTCTTCTGCACCGGACGTCACGTCAGAACGAAGAGATATCGGCGAGATGTTTGATATCACGCGCACAGGCTCACACGACATCAATAAAGGGAGATCAGCATGCTGCTGCAATGGAAACGCATTATTTGCCTGACGTGCCTGGCGGTTCTTTACGCTGACGCATGTTTCGCTGCCGGTGAAGACCGCCTGGTCACGACGGCGCAGATGAAGGATGGCGAGGCCGTTCCCTATGTGCTCAATGCGCTCAACGATATGCCGCGCTACGTGATGATTCTGTTCCCGGGCAGCACCGGCATCATGGATCCTCACATGGAGGGCGATCAGGTGGTGTACCGGGAACGAACTAATTTTCTGATTCGCTCGCGTCCTTACTTGATCGATGAGGAATTTGCGACTGTCGCTACCAACGCGACGTCGTCCGAGGAACGCATACAGGCGGTGATCGATGACATCAAGAACCGCTTTCCGCAGGCGAAGATCTATCTGATGGGCACAAGTCGCGGCACCGGGGACACGATCGCATTGGCGGGCTATCTCTCCGACAAGATCGCCGGCGAGATCCATACCTCATCGCTGCAACGTATCAACGGCCTCGATCCAACGAAATATCAGAATCGCCAATTGATCGTGCATCACCGCAACGACGGCTGCCGTGCCACGCCATATGCTGCCGCGCAATGGTCGCATGAGCATTACGGCACCGATTTCATTCCGGTGGAAGGCGGTTCGTCGGTCAGCGACCCATGCGAGGCGCTGTCATATCACGGCTACTACGGGATCGAAAAGGAAACGATGGCATCCATCAAGCAATGGGTAAAGCAGGGCGGCTGAGCGCACCGCATCAGTAAGATCCGCGGCGCGCGAGCTCGGCCTTCAGCGTATCGATCTGATCGAGCAGATCCAGCGCCAATGCCACGCCCGCCGTATTGATTTCCAGGTCCTCAGCCAGGCGTTGAGCCAACCGCGCGCGCCGAAGTGCCGCGCCGGAGAAGCGCCATTCTTGCGGCTGCTGGCCGGAGGGTTGCAGCACGCCTTCCATCACCAGCGCGTGCATCATGTCTTCACTGCCGCGGCAAACGCGACACAACTCCACCAGCGTCAGTGACACATCGTCGTCGATCAATTGGCTTTCGGTATACACGATCGTGTTCATTGCTCTTCCTCATCAACGTGCGCGCGGGTGGAAATCAAAAGCCGTCTGCAGTGCGCGATACGCATCCTTCTGTGCCTCGGTGTCGGCGCGCGGCAGCGCGATCGCGAGCACCACGTAGAAATCGCCGGGCTGCTTTCCTGGCAGGCCCTTGCCTTTGAGTCGCAGCTTGCGGCCAGCGGCGGAATTAGGCGGAATCGTCAGTTCCACCGAACCTTCCGGCAGCGGAACCGATACCGTGGCACCCAGCGCCGCTTCCCACGGCGCCAGGGGGAGATCGAGATAAACGTCGCGCCCGTCAACGCGATAGCGCGGGTGCGGCCGGAATTCGATTTCCAGGTACAGGTCGCCCGGCGTGCCGCCACCGATGCCGGGGCCGCCCTGACCAGCGAGGCGCAGCGTTTGGCCGGCGCGTATGCCTTTCGGGATATTCACGTTCAGCGTCTTGTCGCGGCGCGTGACGTGGCCATGTTCGTCCGCTTCCGGCATGCGCAGCGTAATGGTGTGCTGCGCGCCGCGATATGCATCCTCAAGGTCGATCTGGACCTTGGCGTGATGGTCCTCGCCTTGCATGCGCACGTTGTGGGCGCCGGCACTGCGGCCCCAGCCGGCCTGGTGGCCGAACATTTGCTCGAAGAAATCGCCGAAGTCCATGCCTTCGAAGTTGGCATTGCTCTGGCTGAAGTGAAAATCGCCCGAACTTGGTGGCGGCTGGAATTCCTGGCCGTTCTGCCAGTTGGCGCCGAGCCGGTCGTAGGACGCGCGCGTTTCCGGGTCCTTCAGCACCTTGTACGCTTCGCCCATTTCCTTGAAGCGTGCCTCGGCTTCCGGCTCCTTGCTGACGTCTGGATGGTATTTGCGCGCCAGTTTGCGATAGGCGTTCTTGATCTGCTCCTGTGTGGCATCGCGCGGGACGCCAAGTATTTCGTAGTAATCCTTGTATTTCATGGGCGTGCGAGTCCGATGAATGTCAATACTCTGACTATGCTGCCGAATGGGGAAATTTCAACGGATTCGACCTCAGGCAGCCGACGATGTTCAAGCCGCGACGCCGAACAGGTGGCCCACGCCGGTCGTCACGCCCATCGCAAACGCACCCCAGAAGCCGACCCGCAGGGCAGCGCGGAGCACCGAGGCGCCACCGGCACGCGCTGCCAGCATGCCGAGCAGAATCAGAAACAGCATGGACATTCCAGCGACCATGGGCACCACCCATTGCTGCGGGACCAGCGCGGCCGTTGCCAGCGGCAATGCCGAACCGCTGGAGAAGGTCAGGGCGGAGGTGATCGCGGCCTGCATCGGGCGTGCCATGTTCTGGTCGTCGATGCCCAGTTCGTCGCGCGCGTGAGCGCCCAGCGCATCATGCTCCATCAATTCGGTCGCTACTTTTCTTGCCAATTCGGGCTGTACCCCGCGAGCAATATAGATCGACGTCAGCTCTCGGTGCTCGGCATCCGGCTCTTCCTCCAGCTCCTGCTGTTCTCGTACGAGGTCCGCCTGTTCCGTGTCGGACTGCGAGCTGACCGATACATATTCGCCGGCCGCCATCGACATCGCGCCCGCCACCAGCGCTGCAACACCGGCGATCAGCAACTCATGGCGCGCGACATTCGCCGCTGCGACGCCCAGCATCAGACAGGAAGTCGATACGATGCCGTCGTTTGCCCCAAGCACCGCCGCACGCAACCAGCCGATGCGGTGATTGCGATGGCGTTCCGGATGACGACTTCTGCTGGACATGGCAACCTCGTTCCTGATTCTGATGGCCTAATGTAACATTGCGCGGCTTTAGCGAGAGCATCCGCTGCAGCGGGAACGTGAAAAACAAGTCGCAGTCGAACTGGCGCGAGGTCATGGCCGCCAGCATAACGAGAAGAGGAAAAAATGCGCATGCGCAGATGGCAAAAGTGGACGCTGTGGACGGTAGCTGCGCTCGGCTTGCTGTTGCTTGTCGCTTCTCTCGCGCTGCAGGTATTGACCGACGAAGCCAGACTGAAGACG
>DATAHI010000107.1:0-9469 GCA_036263255.1 Oxalicibacterium sp.
CGCCAGTGATGCCGCCTGCCAGATTCGACATCAGGAAGGCCGAAGCATTGCCGACGTCTTCGATCGTCACATTGCGGCGCAATGGCGCATTGTCTTTCACGAAGTTCAGGATCTTGCCGAAATCTTTGATGCCGGAAGCGGCGAGCGTCTTGATCGGGCCGGCCGACACGCCGTTGACACGGATGCCTTTCGGGCCGAGCGATTCGGCCATGTAGCGCACGCTGGCTTCCAGCGATGCCTTCGCCAGGCCCATCGTGTTGTAGTTGGGCAGTGCGCGCACGGAGCCGAGGTAGCTCAGCGTCAACAGGGCGGCATTTTCGTTCAGCAGCGGCAAGGCAGCCTTCGCCATCGCGGGGAAGCTGTAGGCCGAGATGTCGTGCGCGACGCGGAAGCCTTCGCGCGAGAGGCCATCGAGGAAATCGCCTGCAATCGCTTCGCGCGGAGCGAAACCGATCGAATGCACGAAGCCGTCGAACTTACCCCATGCTGTGCCAAGATCCGCAAATAACGCGTTGATCTGTTCGTCGCTGGCGACGTCGCAGTCGAACACCAGCTCACTGCCGAATTCCTTCGCGAATTCCGTGATGCGATCCTTGAATCGTTCGCCGACATAGGTGAAGGCCAGTTCGGCGCCTTCGCGCTTGCATGCCGCAGCAATGCCGTATGCGATCGAGCGGTTCGACAACAGCCCGGTGATCAGAATTTTTTTGCCCTGCAAGAACGCCATGAACGACTCCAGTATTTGTACGTGTGGCCGCCGACGGCGGTGGAATGGGCAAGATTGTAGGGGCTGGGCGGCGCGGCGGCAACTTTTGAGGCGCGGCAAGCTGAAGCGTGCGCGGAACGATTGGTAGAATAGCCGCACCGTCGGGACGCTTGGTGCCCGTCGCCGCATGCCCAGGCGAATGATCAGAGCTTTCTCTTCCTTTCTGCTGTTCTGTTTTCTTGCACATGGCGCCCAAGCCTGGGCCGCGCACGCATTTTCGCTATACGACACGCCGAAGTATCCGGCCGGGTTCACGCACTTCGATTACGTCAATCCCGATGCGCCGAAGGGCGGCGACCTGTATCTCGCCAATCCTGACCGCCGCAGCAGCTTCGACAAATTCAACCCCTTTTCGCTGAAAGGGGTGGCGGCGGCCGGGGTTTCCAATCTGATGTTCGAAACGCTGACGACCGGTTCTGCCGACGAGACGGCGACCATGTATGGCTTGCTAGCCGATGACATGCAGCTCGCACCGGACCGCATGTCGATGACTTTCCATCTGAATCCAAAAGCGCGCTTCAACAATGGCGATCCGGTGCTAGCCGCCGACGTCAAGTATTCGTTCGATACGCTGATCGCGAAGGGCGCGCCGCAATTCAAGTCCATTTACGCGGACGTGAAGGATTGTGTGGTGGTGGACGAGCGCACCGTGCGTTTCAATTTCAAATCGCTGAATCATGAACTGCCGCTAATCGTTGGCGACACGCCGGTGTTCTCGCGCAAGTGGGCTGTAGGCACCGACTTCGACAAGATTCAACTGACGCCGCCGATTGCCAGCGGACCCTATTTGATCGAACGCTATGACACCGGCCGCGCGATCGTCTACAAGCGCAATCCCGACTACTGGGGGACCGACCTGCCCACGCGCAAGGGCACGTACAACTTCGACCGCATCCATTACCGCTTCTACAAGGACGATCTCGCACGGCTCGAGGCTTTCAAGGCGGGCGAGTTCGATGTAGTGGTCGAATATTCGGCGAAGAACTGGGCGCGCAATTACCAGGGGCCGAAGTTCAGCAGCGGCGAAATCGTTAAGCGCGAACTTGCGCATTCGAACGGTGCCGGCATGCAGGGTTTCGTGATGAATCTGCGCCGTCCGCAGTTCCAGGATCCGCGGGTGCGAAAGGCGCTCGGCCTTGCACTTGATTTTGAGTGGATGAATCGGCAGCTATTTTACGGTGCGTACACGCGTATCTATTCCTTCTTCAACAACAGCCCGATGGCAGCGACCGGCTTGCCTTCCGCCGACGAGCTGAAGTTGCTGGAGCCGATGCGCAGGCAGCTCGATCCCGCGGTGTTCGGTCCGGCGCCGATTCCGCCCAGTACCAATCCGCCGCGTTCGCTGCGCGGCAATCTTCTGGAGGCGGTGGAGCTGTTCCGCGAAGCAGGGTGGATCTACCGCGACGGCGCGCTGCGCAACGCCAAAGGCGAGCCGTTCGCCTTCGAGATTTTCGATGATCAATCGGCGATGTCGCGCATCATCAGCGTGTACGCGCGCAATCTGCAGAAGCTCGGTATTCAGGTGACGCAGCGTACCGCCGACTATGCGCTGATCCAGAAGCGCATGGATGAATTCGATTTCGACATGACGAGCATCCGTTTCCCCGACATCCGCAGCCCAGGCAATGAGCTGTTCGACATGTTCGGTTCGAAAGCGGCGAACGAAAAGGGATCGAACAATGTTTGGGGGCTGAAGGATCCGGCGGTCGATCGTCTGGTGCAGGCGCTGGTTGCGGCGGACGATCGCCGTCATCTGACCGCGGCAGCACGCGCGCTGGACCGGGTGCTGCTGCACAAGTACATTGTCGTGCCGCACTGGTATTCGTCGACGCACCGCGTCGCGTACCGCAATCGTTTCGGCATGCCGGCCCATTTGCCGCTGTATTACCAGGCCGATCCTTATGTGATCTCCACCTGGTGGCAACTCAAACCGCGATGAGGAACACATGAACATCTGGTCCTACATCCTGAAGCGCGTGCTGCTGATGATTCCGACACTGTTTGGTGTGATCGCGATCACCTTCGCCGTCATCCAGTTCGTGCCCGGCGGTCCCGTCGAGCAGGCATTGATCGAACTCAAGGGCCAGGTCGGCGCGGGCGGAGAAGCTTCGGGCGGCGGCGCGTCGTCGCAGTATCGCGGCCGGCAGGGGATCGATGCGGAGCGCGTGGCCGAGATCAAGAAACTGTACGGCTTCGACAAGCCGCCGCTGGAACGCTTTTGGCAGATGCTGAAAGGTTTCGCGACCTTCGATCTTGGACAAAGCTTCTATCATCACGAGGACGTGTGGCATCTGGTCATGTCCAAGCTACCGGTCTCGGTCACGATCGGCTTGTGGACCTTCTTCCTGACCTATTTCATTTCCGTGCCGCTTGGCATTGCAAAGGCGGTGCGCGAAGGATCGCGGTTCGACGCGATCACCAGCAGCATCGTGTTGATCGGTTATTCGATCCCGGGCTTTGTGCTGGGCGTATTTTTGCTCGTGTTGTTCGGCGGTGGTAGTTTCCTGCAGTGGTTTCCGTTGCGTGGCCTGACCTCGGACAACTGGGAGCAGCTGTCGCTGTTCGGCAAGATCGTCGATTACCTGTGGCACATTACCTTGCCGATCATCGCATCGGTCGCCGGCTCGTTCGCCGTGATGACGATGCTGACGAAGAATACCTTTCTCGATGAAATCCGCAAACAGTACGTGTTGACTGCGCGCGCGAAAGGCTTGAGCGAGCGCCAGGTGCTGTACAAGCACGTGTTTCGCAACGCGCTGATTCCGCTGGTGACCGGCTTCCCGGCTGCCTTCATTGGCGCCTTCTTCGCCGGCAGCCTGCTGATTGAAACGCTGTTCTCGCTCGACGGTCTCGGCCTGCTGTCGTATGAATCCGTAATTCGCCGCGATTATCCGGTCGTGATGGGTACGCTTTACCTGTTCACGCTGATCGGCCTGGTCGTCAAACTGATCGGGGATCTCTGCTATGTGTGGGCCGATCCGCGTGTGCAATTCGAAAGCCTGAATCGATGAACCCCGACATGTCTGCAAGATCGATCTCGCCGGGACGCCGCCTGTGGTTGCGCTTTCGCAGCAACCGGCGCGGCTACTGGAGCCTCGTCATCTTCTGCGTACTGTTCGTGCTCAGCCTGATGGCTGAATTGATTTCCAATGACAAGCCGCTGGTCGCGCATTACAACGGCGAACTCGTGTTCCCGATCTTCCATACCTATTCGGAAAAGAAGTTCGGCGGCGACTTCGATACGCCTGCCGATTATCTCGATCCCTTTATTCGCGACCGCTTCAAGCAAAACGGCAATTGGGCGATCTATCCGCCGAATCATTACCACTACGACACGCTGAATTACTTCGCAAAGGCGCCGAACCCCGCGCCGCCGTCATCGGGGAACTGGCTGGGCACCGACGATCGCGGACGTGATGTGCTGGCGCGCCTGCTGTACGGGTTTCGTGTCTCGATCCTGCTGGCCCTGGCCTTGACTGTGAGCGGCGTGCTTCTCGGTGTGCTGGCGGGGGCGATCCAGGGCTATTTCGCGGGCAAGACCGATTTGTTCATGCAGCGGTTCATCGAAATCTGGGGCTCAATGCCCGAACTCTATTTGCTGATTATCTTTTCATCGATCTTCCAGCCGAGCGTGTTGCTGTTGCTGGTGTTGCTGTCGCTGTTCGGCTGGATGGGATTGTCCGACTATGTGCGTGCCGACTTCCTGCGCAATCGTCATCTCGAATATGTGCAGGCAGCGCGTGCGCTCGGTTTGTCCAACGGTCAGATCATCTGGCGGCATGTGCTGCCGAACAGTCTGACGCCGGTCGTGACTTTCCTGCCATTTCGCATGAGCGCAGCCATTCTTGCACTGGCGAGTCTCGACTTTCTCGGACTCGGCGTACCCCCCGACACCGCAAGCCTGGGCGAGCTGCTGGCCCAAGGCAAGAACAATCTCGATGCCTGGTGGATTGCGCTATCGACCTTCGTTGTGCTGACCGTGACTCTGCTGTTGCTGACCAATATCGGCGATGCCTTACGCAATGCGATCGACGTGCGGAGACGCGCATGAGTTTGCTCGAAGTAAGGAATCTGAGCGTTCGTTTCGGTACTGCGCATGTGGTACGCGACGTATCTTTCGATATCGCACCTGGTGAGAAGTTTGCTCTGGTCGGTGAGTCCGGTTCGGGCAAGACGGTCACCGCCTTGTCCGTCCTGAAATTAAATCAGGACGCGCACTATGAGGGCCGCATTCTGCTCGACGGCGAAGACATCCTGCCGCGTGGTGAACAGCAGATGCGTGCGGTGCGCGGCAAGGAAGTCGCGATGATCTTCCAGGAGCCGATGACCGCGCTGAATCCGCTGTTCACGATCGGCAACCAGATTGCCGAAGGTTTGATGCTGCATGAGGGCATCGGTGCGAAAGCGGCTGCCTCGCGCACGGTCGAATTGCTCGAGAAAGTGGGAATTCCGGAGCCTCGGCGCCGCGCGCTCACCTATCCGCATCAGTTGTCCGGCGGGCAGCGGCAGCGCGCAATGATCGCGATGGCACTCGCCTGCAAGCCCAAGCTGCTGATTGCGGACGAACCGACCACCGCGCTGGATGTGACGATCAAGGTACAGATTCTGGAATTGCTGAATCGTCTGCAGCGCGAAGAAAACATGGCAGTGCTGATGATCACCCATGATCTGAATCTGGTGCGACACTTCGCGGATCGCATCGGCGTGATGGAGAAGGGACGCTTGATCGAAAGCGGTGCGACCTCCGAGGTTTTTTTCCAGCCGCGCGAAAGTTATACGCGCGTGCTGCTTGCGAGTCAGCCGCAGCGTCTGGTGCAAGTTCTGGACGGAGAACGGCCGCCCTTGCTCGAAGCGGAGCATGTCCGTTGTACCTTCGACATACGCAAGGGCTGGTTCGGTAACGAGCCCTTCGTCGCGGTAGACGACGCAAGCTTGCTGTTGCGTCCCGGTGAAACACTGGGCATCGTCGGGGAATCCGGCTCGGGCAAGTCGACCCTTGGATTGGCCTTGCTGCGCCTCTCGGCCGCGAAAGTCAGCGGAGACATCCGGTTCGCGGGAAACAACATCGGTGCGATGGGCGAGAGCAGTGTGCGACCATTGCGCGCACGCATGCAAGTCGTCTTTCAGGATCCGTTCGCGTCATTGTCACCGCGCCGGACCGTCGAGCAAATCGTCGGCGAAGGCTTGGCACTGCATCGCCCGCAGCTGGATGCTGCGGCGATTCGTCAATCGGTGATGGAGGCTTTGCAGGAGGTCGGCTTGTCTGCCGACATGCTGTCGCGCTATCCGCACGAATTTTCCGGCGGTCAACGGCAGCGTATCGCCATCGCACGCGTGCTCGTATTAAAGCCTGAACTGGTAATGCTGGACGAGCCCACTTCCTCGCTCGATGTATCGGTGCAGCAGCAGGTGCTGTCGCTGCTGGCTGCATTACAGCAGCGGCATGGTATGGCTTATCTCTTCATTAGTCACGATCTCGCCGTGATCCGTGCGATGGCACACCGCGTTCTGGTGATGAAGGACGGCAAGGTAGTGGAAAGCGGCAGCGCCGATACAGTATTGACTCAACCGGCGCATGCCTATACGCAGAAGTTGCTGGCAGCCGCCAATTACGCCGACGCCGATCGATAGAAAAGGTGTTTGGCGTCCGTCAGCTTACCGGCTGGCGACTTTTTCGACGTAACCGTTCGATGCCACCGCAGTTTTCTTGCCGCCGTGCTTGCTGCCGTGCGCAGACGCCACGCGGGTTTTCGCAAGCTTGCGCGTCGTGGTGTTTCTCGACTTCGACGCAATGCGATTCGGCACATGGAGTTCCAGTCGCTGTCCGCTCGCCAGCTTGTCCTGGCGCAGACTGTTCCAGCTCTTGATTTGTGCGATCGTCACGCGATAGCGATTGGCAATGCTGCGGATCGTGTCGCGCTTCTGCACCGTAACGTTGATGCGGCGCGTTTCCGGCGCGTCGGGCGTCATTGCGAGCGTTGCGTTATCGGCCACTTCCGGCGAGATGTCCGCGCTGGTATCGCCGTCGATCCGCGGTACCAGGATGGTGGAGCCGGCTTTCAGCAGCATCTTCGGCGGAATATTGTTTGCTTCGCGGATCACTTGCGGCGTGGTGTGGAATTTCGCCGCAATGGTTTCGATGCGTGTGCGCGCGTTGGTGATGCGGTGTGCTGTCCAGGAAGACAGCGAGTGCGTCCACTTCGCCAAGTTGGTCTTGAACTTTTCCGCGTTGCTTTGCGGGAGCAGGATTTGCGTGTTCGCGCTGCCCGTGATCACAGGGCGCTTGAATTGCGGGTTCAAGGCCTTGAATTCGTCCATCGGCAGTTCTGCCAGTTGCGCGGCGAGCTTCACATCAATGTCGCGCGTTCTGCCGACGGCAACGAAATACGGCTGATTGTCGACCTTCGGCAACGCAATGCCATAGGCTTCCGGCGTAGCGATGATGTTCTTGACTGCCTGCAGCTTCGGCACGTAGTTGCGGGTTTCGGCCGGCATGTAGGCCGACAGGCTGTTGAAATCGGTTGGCCGGCCGGCGGCTTCGGCTTTCTTGATGGCGCGCTGCACCGAGCCTTCGCCCCAGTTATAGGCTGCCAGCGCGAGCTGCCAGTCGCCGAACATGTCGTACAGTCTCTGCAAGTAAGTCAGTGCAGCATCGGTCGAGGCAATCACACTGCGGCGCTCGTCCTTGAACATGTTCTGCTTCAGATTGAAGTCACGCCCGGTCGACGGAATGAATTGCCACATGCCGGCGGCTTTCGCGCTGGACAAGGCCTGCGGATTGAATGCGGATTCGATGAAGGGCAGCAGCGCCAGTTCGGTCGGCATACCGCGCTTTTCCAGTTCTTCGACGACGTGATACAGATACATCGATGCGCGCTTGGTGGTGCGTGCAATGTAGTCGGGGCGGGAGGTGTACCAGGTGGTCTGATTGTTGACCAGCGGATTGTCGACCAGATCCGGAATGCCGAAGCCTTTACGGATACGTGCCCACACGTCGACGTCGCTGTTGACGACAAATTCGCTCAGCGGATCTTCTGCAAGGTTGGGATTGTCTTGTAACGCGGCATCTTGCGCCCAGTTATATGGCGGCAGGGAAAGATCGCTGGCCGAAGTGAAACCGGAAAGGCTGAACAGCAATGTTGCAGCGGGTAGGGCAAGCGCTAATTTTTTCAAGTCGGTAGTACGCATGGAGTCTCGCTAAATGACCGACCCATGTTCAGCCGGTTTGAAAATATCGCAGAGTTTACGTAAAGCCAGATTTCTGCGTCAAGCGAAATTACAGGTTAAATCGCGTATTTTGTGCGCGAGAACCTCGAAAATGTGGCAACTCGCCGCTTACTGTAGAGATTGTGCGCACAAAAACTGGCGAGCTCATCGGTTAGAAAGCGGCTTGCTGTCTAGGTTCGCGTCAGAAATTGTTTTTCCACTCACGCAACGCGGCGAAAACGGCGGTGGTGTCGTTTCCGTGCACTTTATTTTGACTTTGCAAGTTCCGCGCCACAGTTGATTCCCTTGCGCGAAGGAAAGGATTTGTCTTTTTTTCCAGGCCGATGGTGGAGGGAACTGTCGGGATATGCTGCTGGCGCTTTATCTGCTCTTCTTTCAGACGTTCAGCAATCGCGGCGTTGTCCGGCTCTGCTGCCAGGGCAAAACGCAAGTTCGACACGGTGTATTCGTGTGCGCAATAGACTTTGGTGTCATCTGGCAGCGCAGCCAGCTTGTCCAGCGACGACAGCATCTGCGCCGGTGTGCCTTCGAACAGCCGGCCGCAACCGCCGGCAAACAGCGTATCGCCGCAGAACAGCCAGCGAGGTTCTTCAGCGTAATATGCGATATGACCGCGGGTATGGCCCGGCACGTCGATAACGCGCATGCGCAAGCCAGGTTGCTCCAGCGTGACCACATCGCCTTCTTTCAGCGGCACCGTGACATGCGCAATGCGATCGTGCGCGGGACCGTAGACCGGCACGTCAAAGGATTCCAGCAGCGTTGCCACACCGCCGACATGGTCAGCATGGTGGTGAGTCGCTAGAATAGCGGTCAGCGTCAGTTGATTTGCCTTCAGCGCGGCAAGAATCGGCGCGGCGTCACCCGGATCAACTACGGCGGCATGCTGACCGTCATGTATCAGCCACAGGTAGTTGTCGTTAAACGCCGGAACCGTCAATACATTCAAAGCTCGCATGGAAAAAGCCTCCGCTGAAAAATCCATTATATCGTTCGGCTCGTGGCTGGATACGCCGGTCGGACGCTATGTGCGCGAGTGGGAACACCAGCGTCTCGATGAACTGACTGCGGATATCTTCGGTTTCAACGCGACGCAGGTCGGTGTTCCTGAAATCGATGCCTTGCGTGCGAACCGCATGCCGCACACATGGACTACGATAGTCGGCATGCCGGCGGAAGGGCATGACAACGAAGCCAAGCCGCTGGTGGTCGTGCAGCAGTTCGATGCGCTGCCGTTTGCTTCGGCCAGCATCGATCTCGTGGTGCTGCCGCATGTGCTGGAATTCGCAGAAGAGCCGCACCAGATATTGCGTGAAGTAGAGCGCGTGCTGATTCCAGAGGGACAGCTCATCATCTGCGGTTTCAATCCGGTCAGTCTGTGGGGTGCGCGGCGCTTGTGGGGACGCTGGAATGACAGCGACTTTCTGCCCTCGGGTGAGTTGATCAGTCTGCCGCGCCTGAAGGACTGGCTGAAAT
>DATAHI010000108.1:0-2783 GCA_036263255.1 Oxalicibacterium sp.
CAGCGCCATCGGCTTCGCGCTATCGCTGCTGCTGCACGCCGGCTTGCTGCTGTTCGTGCTGGAGCGTGCAATGCCGCCGATGAAAGAAAGCGGCTTCCTGCCCAATGCGCCGCTGGTGGTGAATCTGCTGCCGCCTTTCGAGACTTCGCACGCAACGGCGCCCGCGCGCAGCACCCCGCCGCATCCGAACACGCCGCCGCATGTCGCGCAAACAAGGCGTACGGCGCCGACGGTGCGCAAGCCGGCACCGCCGCGACCGCCGCCCGTGGCCACCAACACCGCGCCTGCACCGGTACCCGCACGTCCGCAACAGGCGATACCGGCCGACATGAGCGACATGCTGGCCGCGGCACGCGATCGCCGGCGCGCTGCCGGCATACCTGACGCGAACGATGCACCGGATGAAGCACCGGCCGACAAGGACGCGGATGCGGTCGCGCGCGAGAACATTGCATTCAGCATGCAGTCGCGCGGCGAAAACGACAGTGGCGGCGTATTCCAGGTGACGTCGAAGGGAGTACGCACCGCCGAGTTGATCTTCCGCGGCTGGGACGTGCGGCGGCGCAACGTGACGCGTCAGGCGTTCGAGATCGACGCCGGCCTGAACGGCGACATCGATACTGCGATCATCCGCAAGATGATCGAGCTGATACGGCAGCAGAAAAAAGGCGATTTCAATTGGGAATCGCGCCGGCTCGGGCGCGTGGTGGTGCTGTCGGCCCGGCCGCAGGACGACGCCGAACTCGAAGCGTTTCTGAAGAAGGACTTCTTCGCGATCTATCGCTGAGCGCCGGCAATCAATCCGGCGTCACGATTTCCTTATACATCACGACCGCATCGACATAGCCGAAACGCCGGTGACGAAAAGCGTGCGGCAAGATGCCGACAACCACAAAGCCGAGCTTCTGCCACAGTCGCACCGCGCGATCGTTGGTAGATACGACAAGATCGAACTGCATCGCGCGAAAGCCCATTGCCGCGGCTTCGAGTTGCGAATGCTCGCACATCAGCGTGCCGACGCCTTGCCCGCGCGCCTCCTGCGCTACCACGTATTCGCAAGTACAGACATGCGACCCGAGACCCGGCCGGTTCGCTTTCAGGATATAGCTGCCGACGATGACGCCGTCGTCCGCGCAAGCGACGTAGGTCGCGCGCGGCGCAACAAGCCAGTCGTGACGGAGATCCGCTTCGCTGCTGTCAGGCGCTGCGGCAAAGGCATCACCCGCTTCCACGGCATCGCGAAGAAACGGCAGTATCCGCGGCCAGTCACCTTCACGGAAGCGGCGTATCGTCATCATGCCGGCCTCCGGGAAAAACGCCTCATGGCATTTGCGGCTGCGCAGGTGCGGGCTCGGCGGTTTCGTTCGCACGCGCCTTGGCCGCTTCCTTCTCGTCTTCCTTGCCGGCATCGAGCAGACTGGCGTCATGCGTCAGGTAGCGCTCGACCAGCACGAAGAAACGCGCATAAAAAGCTTCTGCGGAAATAGTCTGACTGGCGACCTTCACCAATGAATCGTCGCTCGACGAAAACGGCAGCGACAGCGAACCCAGTGCACCAACGCCGACGCTAGCCGAATTGTTTACCTTCTTCAGCGCATAACGGTCTTCCACCGCATTTGCAAACAGCGAGGACGTCTTGCTGCCCGCCGGCAGATCGGCAGCGCACACGACGCGGAAACCGATCTGCACATGCATGTCGTTATCCGGCTGGAAGCTCTTGCGGCCATCGATCTGCGTCGTGGTTGCAGCGCTGATGATGTAGCCTTGACTCAACAGCGTGCGGCGAGCCGCCTCGCACACCGCATCGGCCGGCGCATTGTAGTGATGCGTGAAGACGTTCGTCGTGTCGAATTTCTCTTCCTGATACACGATCGGCTTCTGCGACACACATGCCGCCAGCACAGGCAAAGCGAGCAACAACAGGATGCGTGCACGCATTTTTTTCATAAGCCATCTCCGAACGAAAGCGATCGATCTTGCATTTCATTGACTGCCGGAATCCCCAAAGATTCCACCGCCGCCACATCGCAATATTGGCATGACAGCATTAAATACGCATGAACTCGGCGCACGAACTCGGGCATCATGAGGCAGCCTGGACATGAATGCTTTGAACGATCACGAACCGTCGCGCTCGTTTCGTGTCCGACGACAAGAAACCATGCGAGGAGCCATATGCCTGCCGCCGTACACAGCTGGGTCGTAATGGGAGTCAGCGGATCCGGCAAGACCGAGATCGGCCGCCGGCTGGCGGCACGGCTGCAGCTCGATTTCATCGAAGGGGATGCCTTTCATTCGCCTCGGAACGTCGAGAAGATGTCGCACGGCACGCCGCTGACCGATGAAGACCGCGAGGAATGGTTGCTGACGCTGCAGCAACAGCTGCGGCGCGCTGCGCATGCGGGCAAGGCGGTCGTGCTCAGTTGCTCGGCCTTGAAACGGCGCTATCGCGACCTTCTGCGTGCAGGCGATCCCGATCTGGTATTGGTGTACCTGCATGGCGAACGCGCGTTGCTGGAACAACGCATGCACTTGCGCCAAGGCCATTTCATGCCGGCCAGCATGCTGGACAGCCAGCTCGCGACATTGGAACCGCCACAGTCCGACGAGCGCTTCATCGCGGTCGACATCGGCGATACGCCGGAACAGATCGTGCAACGCATCGTCACGCAGTGCAGCGCATCGATGGCCTCATCGGCCTGATCATCAATACATATTGCAGGAGGTTCCATGCGTCTGGAAGGATCATGCCATTGCGGCGCCGTGCACTTTAGCCTGGAAAG
>DATAHI010000109.1:0-9346 GCA_036263255.1 Oxalicibacterium sp.
GAAGGCCGGCATGATGGCGCCGAACACCATCATGATGCCGTGCATCGTGGTCAGCTGATTGAAGAACTCCGGTTGCATCAACTGCAGGCCCGGATGGAACAGCTCGGCGCGGATCAGCATCGCCAGGAAACCGCCGGACAACAGCATCGTGAACGAGAACCACAGGTACAGCGTGCCGATATCCTTGTGGTTGGTTGCGTACACCCAGCGGCGCCAGCCATGCGGATGATCATGAGCATGATCGTGGCCGTGCGCGTGATCGTGTGCGTGATCGATTGCAGTCGTACTCATTTCAGTCTCCTGAATAATTACTTGCTCGCAGCCAGGATTTCGGCCGGCTGAACGATGTTTTCTGCAGCTTTATTGGACCAGGTGTTACGCGTGTAGGTGATCACCGCAGCGATTTCGGTAGGCGACAGCGTGCCCTTCCACGGTGGCATCGCGGCCGGGTATTTACCGGAATGGCGGCCGTGCAGAACCACGTCGATTTGTTCGCCCTTTGGTCCGTTCACGACAGGAGAACCGTCCAGTGCCGGGAAGCTCCCCGGCACGCCTTTCCCGTTGGCCTGATGGCAGGCCACGCAATTGGACGCATAGACCTTGTCACCGCGCTTGACCAGTTCATCGACGGTCCAGGTCTTATTCGGATCGTCGGCGTTCGCAGCCATTTCCTTCTGCTTGCCATCGACCCATTTCTTGTAGTCTTCCTCGCTGACCACGTTCACCACGATCGGCATGAATGCGTGATTCTTGCCGCACAATTCGACGCACTGGCCGCGATAAGTCCCCACTTTTTCAGCCTTGAACCAGGCATCGCGTACGAAGCCAGGAATCGCATCCTGCTTCACCGCAAAGGCGGGAATCGTCCATGAGTGGATGACGTCGTTCGCGGTCAGAACAAGGCGTACTTTGCGGTTGACCGGCACCACCAATGGGTTATCGACTTCGAGCAGATAGTTATCGTCCTTCTTGAGGCTGGAATCGACAACTTGCTGGTAAGGGGTGGAGAGATTGGACAGGAAGGAAATGCCTTGCCCCTCGCCGTTCAAGTAGTCGTAACCCCACTTCCACTGCATGCCTGTGACCTTGATCGTGAGGTCGGCATTGGAAGTATCTTTCATCGCAACCACCGTGCGGGTCGCAGGCAGCGCCATGCCGATAACAATCAGGAACGGGACCACCGTCCAGGCAATTTCGACGACCGTGCTTTCGTGGAACTTGGCAGCTTGATGGCCAAGAGATTTGCGATGCTTGAGGATGGAGTAGAACATCACGCCGAACACGGCGATGAAGATCACCAGACAGATCACCAGCATCCAGTGATGAAGGACGTAAACTTCTTCTGCGATCTGGGTTACAGGCTGCTGGAAATTCAACTGCCGTACAGCCGGGCCGCCGGGACTATCAACAACTGCCCAGGACGGCAGGCTTGCCGCCATGGATAACGCACCGAACATCAACGAGTGAAGGCGCTTCGCATGTTTCATGGTTTCCCTCAAAAGCCCAATTAAGAATCTTCATTCTATTTATGTGAATCAGCGCCCGGCAGCAACCGGGAACAATTCGTGGCGCAATTCAAGCAAAAGCTCATGCCGCTTACGTGTTGTCAGATATCTTCCTACTTCTACTTCCACTCCCGTGCCTGCCGATTGCAAGCGAATCAATCCCGGCGGCGCAGACAACACCGTCAACCTGATACCGCGGCGCGCCAGCGTAAAGCTGCGGGCATTTCCGCCCTCTGCCAATTCCACTCTCAGGCATTCGCCGCGCAGTACGATGCGCTCGCTGTCCGTCGCATGTCGGGCATAGTACAGCATGGCGCTACCGACGATACTGAGCTCAAGTACGGAAAACCCAAGGACATACCAGGCGCCACGCAAACCGAACGCAACTGCAATGCCTAGCGAAGCGACGCATAAACCCGAGTATGCCAGCATCAACTGGCGTGGTGAAATCGAGCAATTACGCTTCAGCAGCCATTCGCGATCGGCCATATCGCACCCGTATATCGTGCAGGCGCACTACTTCCACGCGCAAAACCGTCGAAGTATAAGTCCGAATCGCGACTGTTATCAAGTATAAAAATAATAGTTATATCCGCTGGTGATCACTCGGCGCGCAGATCGAAGAAATCTGCATGACGAGGGCATGCCAGCCGACGACAAGGATCATGGAGAAAGGGAAGACCGTGCAATCGCGCGGAAAGCGCCTGCCTATTTTTTGGGCAGATCGAAGCGGATGATGGATTCGCCGCTGGCGGTCTTGCGCGGTGCGGGGCGAAATGCGTGGCCGTAAATCACTTCAAACGTAAGCGGGATGGTGCCGTCAGCGCGGCGATTCTGTTCCAGCGCCTCGCGTACGCGGCGCCAGGCATTGCGGCCCAGCAGGTTGCGCCGCCGCGTATCGAGCGGATTACCGCCCCAGGCACGCACATCCGCCAGCAATTTGTCCACCGAGGCATAGGTGACGGTCAACGTCTCCATATCCATCACCGGTGTGGTGAAACCCGCGTTCACCAGCATGTCGCCGAAGTCATGCATATCGACAAAGGGAAGCGTATGCGGGGTATGGTCGACCGCGGCAAACGCGGCACGTATTTCCTTGAACGTGTCCGGCCCGAAGCAGGAAAACATCAGCAAGCCGTCGGTGCGCAACACGCGTCGCCACTCGACAAAGACCTGATCAGGCTGCGGATGCCAATGCAAGGCAAGATTGGACCATACGATGTCCACTGCATTCGCAGGCAAGGGCAATTGCGAAAAATTACCGCACAGCAGAGCGGCGCCCGCATCCTTTCCGCTTGCCGGCAACCATTGCTGCAAAAGGCGGCGCATCGCCGAGCGCGCAGCCTGCTGATCCTGCCGTGCCTCCTCCAGCATCGCAGGCGACGCATCCAAACCGAACAACATGGCATGCGGAAAGCGTTTTTGCAGGGCGGAGAGGTCAGCGCCTTCGCCGCACCCTGCGTCCAGCACGCATGTGGGGTCGATGCGCACCAGCGCCAAGCGCTCCTGCATACGGTTGGCAATTTCGCGCCGCAGGAAACCGGACTCGGCCACACGCGCGGCATCCGCGAACAGGCCGCGCACCCGCACCAGGTCAATGGGGGCGCTCAAATGCGAATCGGACGGCGGAAGATGGGCGGACACGGAAGGCAGGAACTTCGATGCGATAATGCGCGCAAGTTTACACGCATGAAGACCGGACTGCGCCATGCCGCCTCATTTTTTTGAATGGACCCGACGTCTGGCAGCGAACCTGCCCTCTTCGTGTGTCTTGTGCGGTATTGCCGGCCCGGACAATCTTTGCACGCCCTGCCATCGGCGCTATTTCAGCCGCGAACGGCCGCGCTGCTCGCAATGTGGCTTGCCGCTCGGGGACTCGGATCCCGGCACCGGACGTTGCGGCGAATGCCTGCAGAACGACCGCAGCTTCGATGCAACGGTCGTCGTTGCCGACTATGCAGCGCCGGTCGACCATCTGGTGCTGGCACTCAAGTTCGGTAGTCAGCTGGCCTTGGCGCCGCTGTTCGGCCATCTGTTGCGCGACGCGATGTTGCAATACCGCGGTAGCGCACTGCCGGACATGCTGATCCCCGTACCGCTGGGCGCGGCACGCCTGGCCGAGCGTGGCTTCAACCAGGCGCAAGAAATCGCCAAGGCTTTGGCGCGGGCGATCGCAGTACCGCTGGCGGCTGACCTGCTGGAACGCACGCGCGATACGCTGACGCAGTCCACGTTGCCGCTGAATCAGCGACAGGGCAATGTACGAAATGCCTTCGTCGTTACGCCTGGAGGAGCCGACATTTTGTGCGGCAAGCACGTTGCCGTGATCGATGACGTGATGACCACCGGAGAGACGTTAAACGAAATTGCGGCAACGCTGAAACGCCATGGCGCGGCCTGCGTGACCAACCTGGTGTTTTCCCGCACACCGCCGAAATAACGCAATTCATTGATCGAAGGAGAAATACTTGTTTCATGTCGTCCTGGTGGAACCTGAAATTCCACCGAATACCGGCAATGTCATCCGGCTGTGCGCCAATACAGGCGCCCAACTGCATCTGGTCGAACCGCTCGGCTTCCCGCTCGACGATGCAAAGATGCGCCGCGCGGGCCTCGATTATCACGACTATGCCTCGATGAAAGTCCATCGCGACTGGCAAGCCTTTCTCGCTTCCTTCCCTGGCGATCAGCCGCTCAACCCGGAGCGCATGTTTGCGATGACGACGCACGGTTCGACGCCTTTTGCCAATATCACCTTCCGGCCGGGCGATGTATTCGTGTTCGGATCCGAAACCCGCGGATTGGCGCCTGCACTGCGCGATTCCTTCCCCGCTTCTCAACGGATACGTCTGCCGATGCGGCCAGACAATCGCAGCCTCAATCTTTCGAATACGGTGGCAGTTGTCGTCTACGAAGCATGGCGGCAAAATGGCTTCGTCGGAGGCTTCTAGCTAGCGGCCACTGCATCGTCTTCGGCATTTGCTCTTATTCATATCAGGAAAGGCAGCACATGAAACTTCGTTCCCTGTTCGCCGTTTTGCTTGTTGCCGCTGCAACGAGCGCGGCGGCGCATGCTCAGCATGATCAAATCGCCGTGCTGGATCCTTCCTTCGCGCGCGCCAGCCTGCCGGGGCAAAACAACAGCGCCGCCTACTTATCGCTGCAAAATAAGTCGGCGGTATCCGATACACTGCTGTCGATCAGCTCGCCGGCGGCAAAGGAAATCGAGATACATACGATGACCATGCAGGACAACGTGATGCGCATGCGCGAGGTACCGCATATCGAGCTACCTGCCGGCACGACACTGACGATGCAGCCAGGCAAGGGCTATCACCTGATGCTGATGGAACTGAAATCACCGCTGAAAGCGGGTGACAAACTGCCTCTGGTACTGCGTTTTCAACACGCGGGCACGATAGAGACTACGGTGCCGGTGCAGGAAAGCGCGGCCGGTATGTCGATGAAACGGCATTGATCGGGGGTACAAAAAACAAAAGCCGCATCAAGCGGCTTTTGTTTTTTGCGGAGAGAAAAATCTACGCGGCTTGCGCCGACGGCGGCGTCATGCGGCCGACGATTTCCTTGCGATAGCGGTTCAGCTCCTGCACCGTGGTGAAGGTGTGTTCGAACAGCAGCGACAGATTGTGCAGAATGCGGTCGACCACTTTCTTTTCCCATTCGCTGTCGAACTTGATCTGGCCGTCGAGCCAGCGCTCCAGCCATTCAGGATCCGGCAAGCGGGATTGCACGGTATCGTTCGGGAACAGCGATTCGTTTACGTGCAGATTGGTCGGGTGCAGCGGTTTCTCGGTGCGACGCGCGGAAGCCATCAGCACACCGATCTTGGCAAATGCCGCACGCGCACTGTCACCTACGTCGACCAGCGCCTTCTTCATATAGCGCAGATAGGCGCCGCCGTGACGTGCCTCGTCCTGGCTGATGATTCGGTAGATATGCTTGATCACGGGTTCGGTATGCCATTCGGCTGCACAGCGATACCAGTGATTCAGACGGATTTCGCCGCAGAAATGCATCATCAGCGTCTCCAGCGCCGGGGCCGGATCGAATTCGAAGCGCACGTTATGCAGTTCTTCTTCCGTCGGCACCAGTTCCGGACGGAAACGACGCAGATATTCCATCAGCACGAGCGAATGCTTTTGCTCCTCAAAGAACCATACCGACATGAACGCCGAGAAATCGCTGTCTCCACGGTTGTCGCGCAGAAACATCTCGGTGGCCGGCAGCGCCGACCATTCGGTGATCGCATTCATGCGAATTGTTTGCGCCTGCTCGTCGGTCAGCTTGGCGCCGTCGAATTGGTCCCATGGAATGTCTGTCTCCATATTCCAGCGGACCTGCTCCAGCGATTTGAATAATTCTGGGTACAACATGATTGCCTTAAGCGCCTTAAGAATTTAGTTAAGTCCTTGATTCTACCAAGAAATCCCTCGTCAAAATAGCGCGTTTATACGTAGTGTCCGTCGAAACGGCAGAAAAATCCGAATACGGGCGACGCGATTGTGCGTCATTCATGTGTCATTTCGATGACTTCGTGCTGGCTTTGCGCGTCTATCGTCTGCCTGTTGCAACAAGCCCAGCAGAATCAATGCATTAGGCACTGCGTGGCCGTTGGCCGTATTGTCGAACACACACCACACCTGCTTCGCCTTTGCAGCCGCATGCTCGATACGGTGCGCCAACGATTCAAGGAAAGCGTCGTCGTAAGCGGACCGGTAAATTTCCGGCGAACCATGCAGGCGCAGATAGACGATTCCCGGCAAATTCGGCGGAGCCTCAGGTACCGGCGGCGGATCCGCATGCACGAAGGAGACTTTGTAACGCCGCATCACATCGGCCGCTTCTTGTCCAAACCAGCTAACGTGGCGCGGTTCGCAGGCGACCGCAACGCGCGTCCGGTCGCGCAGCGCCCCGAAAAAAGACGTGGCCTCCGCTGCGTCGAAGCGCAACGAAGGCGGCAACTGCAACAACAGGCAGCCCAGCTTCTTGCCGAGATTGCCTGCCTGCGCAAGGAAATCGTCCAGCAACGCTTCCGAATCGCGCAGGCGCAGCTCGTGACTGATCGTGCGGGGGATCTTTACGGAAAAGCGAAAACCGTCCGGCACGCTGTCATGCCAGCGCGCATAGGTGGCCGGTCGATGCGGACGGTAGAAGGAGGAATTGATTTCGACGGCTGGCAGTACCGATGCATAGCGTTCCAGATGCGACCCGCTGCCGGTAAATTCTGCCGCGACTGCCGAGGAAAGGCTCCATCCCGCACAGGCAACCAATATCCGAGCACGTTCCTTTTCCATGCCAGGTTACCGGAAAGGTTGGCTCACGAAGCGCGAGCCGGCCAGCCCGAAGCGCCACGGCACGTCGATCGCCTTCGAGATGCCGATACGCGGCCCGCTGATCACGTCAAGCGCGTTCGGCGCGGGCAACAACTCGAAAGGCGGGGCATCCAACGGCATGTCGTTGTGCTCACGCGTGACACCCAGCGCCTGGCACAGGCGTCCCGGACCGGAACAAAGCAGGCGCACATCTTCCATCCCGCGTCGCTGCTGCATCCGGTCGATACCAGTCGTCGGTTCCAGCGCGCGGATCAGCACGCCGGCGCCGTGCCCGTTTTCGCGGCAAACGAAATTCAGGCACCAGTGAATGCCGTAAGAACGATAGACGTAGCTGCGCCCGGGCGGGCCGAACATGGAAATATTGCGTGGCGTAGGGCCGGAAAAGCTGTGCGACGCCGGGTCTTCGCGGTCATAGGCCTCGGTTTCGACGATGCAGCCGCCGATGCCCTCCACCATCAGCGTAACGCCAATGAGTTGGCGCGCCACCTGGTGCGAGGGCGCCGAAAAATCGATACCGGCAATGACGTAGCTCATGTATCAATTGTATGTCCGGATGTCGCGGCTCTCATGTGCTGTGGCGCACGGATCGTGTTGCGCGCCCCGGCGGTTGCGAGAGCAAATCGGCCAGGAAACGCCGCAGTGCCTCGACAGTGCTACGATATGCAGTCCCATTTTATTAGCCGGCCGTTCAGACGGCCATGATTCCCGATCGGGAAAGAAACACGGCGTTACGCCCCATCACCATGCGCATTCTGATCATCGAAGACAACGCCGATATTGTCGCCAACCTTTACAGTTTTCTGGAATCGCGCGGGCACGTGCTCGATTCCGCGGCGAACGGCTATGCCGGTTTTGCACTGGCCGCGCAACACGAATACGACGCCATCATTCTCGACATCAAGTTGCCGGGCATGGACGGCCTCGCACTCTGCCGCAAGCTGCGAGACGAATTGCAAAACACCACGCCGGTGCTGATGCTGACCGCACGCGACACGCTGGACGACAAGGTGGCGGGCTTTGACAGCGGCGCCGACGATTATTTGATCAAGCCGTTTTCGCTGGTCGAAGTCGATGTGCGCCTGAAAGCGCTGGTGCGCCGCGCGCGCGGCAAGAACCAGACCTCGAATTTCCTCAGCGTCGGCGACCTGCAATTCGATACCTCGACCTACCAGGTAAAGCGCAACGGCGTGCCGATCACGCTGACCAAGACCGGCTTCAAGATTCTGACCTGTCTGATGAAGGAAGCTCCAAAGGTCGTCACGCGCGAAGCGCTGGAACTGGAAGTGTGGGGCGATCACCCGCCAGACAGCGACGCCTTGCGTACGCACATCCACGCGTTGCGCCAGGCATTGGACAAATCGCACTCCTTCGCCATGCTGCGCACCGTACAAGGCATCGGCTATCGCCTCGTCGCGCCGGATGAAGCCTCCTAAGTCCGCCGCCGGCTCCTTGCGGCGGCGGATCATCGTCGCCTATCTCTTTTTTGCCCTCGCCATCTGCACCTTCTTCGGTGTGCTGGCCGCCGTCACGATCGAAGGCGTCGAAGACCTGTTGGTGGACGAACATCTGCGCAGCGTGGCTGCCTGGGCTTCGCCCCGCCACGCGCAGGGCTTGCCGGTCGAGATGCCGGCCGACGTCAGCTTTTACCACGGCGAATCGATTCCGACGGAACTGCGCGATCTGGTGCCCGGCGTGGCCAAGCGCGATTTCGAGGGACGGGAAGTGCATCTGCTGGTGGGCGAGGACAGCGCAGGCAAATATGTGGTGGTTGACCGTGCCAGCGAGTACAAGCGTATCGAGAATACGATGTACGCAATGATCGTTGCCGGTTTTTTCGGCTTCGTCGCATTGTCGCTGTTCCTCGGGCGGTTCATCGCGCATGGCTTTGTCGAACCGATTACCCGGCTGGCAGAAGCCGTGATGGAGCAGGAACCGAACGCCGATCTGCCGCTGCTTACCAGCAAGGACGAACTCGGTGTCCTTGCGCGCGCATTTGCGGCACGGACTGCGGAACTGCAACGCTTTCTGGCGCGCGAGCGCTTCTTTACCGGCGACGTCAGTCATGAATTGCGCACGCCGCTCACGATCATCACCGGCGCGGCGGAACTGCTGGTCGAGCAGACGAACGGCCGGCCGGAGTTGCACGCGCCGGCACAACGCGTTCTGCGCGCCGCGCAGGATGCTACCGAATGCGTCGGCATCCTGCTGCAACTGGCGCGTGCGCCGGATCGCATGAATCGCCCGCAAACCTTCATCGACGACGTCATCCGCGAGGAGATCCAGCGCTGCAAGGTATTGGTCGCGAATAAACCGGTCGAACTGCGCTACGAAGCCGGCGACGATTTCGCTGTCGCCGCACCCAAGGAATTACTGAAGGCGGCCGTCGGCAATCTGATCCGCAATGCCTGCCAATACACCGAACTCGGTTCCGTCACAGTGCGGGTGCAGGAGCATGCCGTGGTCGTCGAAGATACCGGCCCGGGCTTG
>DATAHI010000110.1:0-2031 GCA_036263255.1 Oxalicibacterium sp.
CAGCTGACGATGTCGCAGAAAGTGCCGGTCACCGGCGCGGTGATCGTGACCACGCCGCAGGACATCGCGCTGCTGGATGCCCGAAAGGGCCTGAAGATGTTCGAGAAGGTCGGCATCCCGATTCTCGGCATCGTCGAAAACATGAGCACGCACATCTGCTCGAACTGTGGCCACGCCGAACCGATCTTCGGCGAAGGCGGCGGACAAAAGATGTGTGCAGACTACGGCGTCGATTTCCTTGGCGGCCTGCCGCTGACGATGGCGATTCGCGAGCAGGCGGATTCCGGCCGACCGACCGTGATCGCCGATCCGGACGGTCCGATCGCCGAGAGCTACAAGCAAATCGCACGCAAGATCGCGATCAAGGTGGCGGAAAAGGCGAAGGACATGTCGTCCAAATTCCCGACCATCGTCGTCAAGAACGATTGACGATCGCCGAAGTCTGTTTCATATTGATGCGGCGATGAGCGGGTGCGCTACTCGCTCATTCTGTCGTAATGTGATGCGGTATCCATTCAATGCGACATTGCCGGTCGCGGACGAGGAACATGGAAACAGACGGAATCCGCATTGGCGTTGTCATGCAGCGCCGCCAGCTTGCCAATCGCTGGCAATCCTTGCAGTGGCGACCGATGGAGGTCGTCGGCGACGTCGGCCTGACTGACGCGTCCCCGCGTTGCCTGGTGGAAGACGAAACGGAAGCGCGCTGGCTGTTTCCTGGCATCGAGGTCAAGCTGTACAGCGACGAAGGCGAAGGCTACTTTCTCAACATCAGCGCGCCGGAACCGTGCTGGTTCATCATGTGGCGTCTAGAAGAGCGCAATGGCATCGAACTCGCGGTGCCGAAGTCGATCACCCTGTCCTATAACGAAGCCGCACGCCTGATGGATGGTGGCGAATGCGTGGATACGTTACCCGCATCGCGCGATGTCATCGCGTGGTTGAGCGCCTTTACCGAAACGCACTATCATCCCGAACCGAAGAAGAAGCGCCGCAAGCCGTCATTCGAAGGCGGGGAGGGCATCGAGCAGATGGCGCGTGCCGAAGGAGAACGACATGGCGGCTGAAGCGTTTTTTGCCCGCTGGTCGAAGAAGAGTGCCGAGACGCGTTCGACAACGGAAGATGAATCGCTGGGTGTGTCGCAGCCGGAATCCGACTCGCCTGCAGCGGCGGTAGTAAAAGAAGAAAAAACACTGCCGACACTGGAAGACGTTGCGCAGTTGACGCCGGCAGCCGATTTCTCTGCCTTCATGGCAAGCGGCGTGGAAGAGACAGTCAAGCGCGCCGCGATGAAGAAACTCTTCAGCGATCCGCACTTCAATGTAATGGACGGACTGGACGTCTACATCGATGACTACAACAGCTTCGAACCGCTGACGCCGGACGTGCTTGCTGCACTGAATCATGCGAAGGATCTGCTGAATCCGCTGCAGAGTAGCGGCCCGAGCATGCAGCTATTGGATGCGCTGGATGAGGAAGTTGACGCATGCGAGCAGCCTAGGCCCGGCGAGCAAGACATCGTTGGATCGGAGACCGTGGCACAAACCGAAACGGATGCGCCCGAAGACGCACCACCTTCTGCCGCAAAAGATCGAACGCAAACAGACAATCCGTCAGGCAGCCGCCCGACTTCGGATTCGGATTAAACCGCTTTTCTACGCCAGCGACAGCCAGCCATGACGACACAATTCAAGGTCTGCAATTGCAATCGGAGCATGCCGCTCGATCGTTCTTCCGGTGAGCAGCTGGGAACCGCACTGGGCGTTGCACCGCTTGATGTGGCATCGGAACTATGCCGACACGAGGTTGGCGGCTATCTCTCTGCACTGGATGGGTCGGATCGCGTCGTTGTCGGATGCACGCAAGAGCGGGCGCTCTTTTCGGAACTTGCGGAGCAGAAAAACACGTTTGCACCACTGCGCTTCGTCAACTTGCGCGAAACCGGTGGTTGGGGCGCGCAGGCGCATCACGCGCTGCCGAAGATGGCAGCGCTGCTGGCCGCCGCTGCTTTGCCTGATCCCGAGCCGGTG
>DATAHI010000111.1:0-3893 GCA_036263255.1 Oxalicibacterium sp.
CGACGGCGTGACTGATCCGCACAATCTCGGAGCGTGCTTGCGCGTGGCCGACGGTGCCGGTGCGCATGCCGTGATTGCACCGAAGGATAGGGCGGTCGGACTGAATGCCACGGCGGCCAAGGTCGCCAGCGGTGCGGCAGATACGGTGCCCTACATCACCGTGACGAACCTGGCGCGCACCCTTCGCGAACTGAAGGAGCGCGATATCTGGGTGATCGGCACGGACGACAATGCCGAGAAGGGCTTGTACGAGGCGGATTTCGCCGGACCTGCTGCACTGGTCATGGGGTCCGAAGGTGAAGGGATGCGCCGTTTGACGCGCGAGACCTGCGATGTGCTAGTCCATATTCCAATGGCAGGTTCTGTCGAGAGCCTCAATGTGTCGGTTGCTTCCGGCGTCTGCTTGTACGAGGCACGCAGGCAACGCACTACCGCCGGCGGCTGAATCTACGGAATACCGGGCAAGCGGCTGAGCGGTATCCATACTGCAGCCAGGGATGTTGCACCGCTGTACATCACGTTTGCCGATATCAAGCTACACTTCGTCTCTCGTATTTTTTTGCATTTGCCATTTCATGTTCAGCCGTATTCGCGAAGACATTGCCAACATCATGACGCGCGATCCAGCCGCCCGCAGCACGTGGGAGGTAGTGACGTGCTATCCGGGCTTGCATGCGATCGTTATCCAGCGCTTGGCACACTGGTTCTGGACACATGATCTGAAGTGGCTGGGGCGCTTTACTTCCCACATCGGCCGCTGGCTGACGGGCATCGAAATTCATCCGGGCGCTTTGATCGGCCGTCGTGTCTTCATCGATCACGGCTTCGGCGTGGTCATCGGTGAAACGGCGGAAGTCGGCGACGACTGCACGATTTACCAGGGCGTCACGCTGGGCGGCACCTCGCTCAGCAAGGGGGCGAAGCGCCATCCGACACTGGAGAAGGGCGTGATCGTTGGCGCGGGAGCACAGGTGCTCGGCTCGTTTACCGTCGGCGAAGGCGCGAAGGTCGGCTCTAATGCCGTGGTCGTCAAGCCTGTGCCTGCAGGGGCAACCGCGGTCGGTAATCCAGCACGCATCATTCCGAAGGAAACGGGCAATGCGCGCGATGATACGGCGGCACGCATGTTCGCTGCCTACGGCGTCACGCCAAACGGCGACGATCCGTTGTCGAAAGCCTTGCACGGCTTGATCGACAATGCCGCGACACAGGAAGATCAGATTCGCAAAATACTGGCGGCGCTGAAGTGCGCCGGTATCGATTGTGAAACGTTATCCACACTCGAGAAGTTTGACCCGGAACAGCTGAACAAGCTGGTGGAATAATGCCGGGTTGCTGCGCGACCTGAGTGAAATCAGACGGCGCGCAGCAGGTTCAGGCTGTAGCGCCGGATATTCCCGGCTGCATCGATCGCGAGCCAGTCGCCGCGCGGCTGCCCGTGATCCAGATCCCAATCCGATAATACATAACGCTGCAGCGTTTGCCCGCCGTTCGTGCGTTCGTGACGCGCGGGACGATGCGTATGGCCGTGAATCATCGTCGCTGCGCCGCTGTTCGCAAACAGTTGGTCGATTGCCTCCGCATTGACATCCATGATCTCGTAGGACTTGCTGCGCTGCGCTTCGCGACTGCCTTCGCGCAGCGATTCGATGATCGCCTTCCGCTCCTGTAGCGGTCGAGCAAGGAACTGCTGCTGCCAGCGCGGATCGCGCACTTGCGCGCGAAATTGCATGTAAGCGGCATCGTCAGTGCAATAGGCATCGCCGTGTGTCAGTACGATCGTCTTACCGGCAATGGTGCTGATGAAAGGGTCGGGCAACAGAGCAGCTCCCGAGCGCTGCGCGAAACGCTCGCCGGCGAGAAAGTCGCGGTTTCCCGCCATCCAGTACAGCGCCACGCCGCTTGCGCTCAGATTCGCTAGCGCCTCGACGATACGAAGGTTGTACGCATCGTCCAGATCGTCATCACCTGCCCATGCCTCGAATATATCTCCGAGCAGATAGAGCTGCTGGGCACGGCTGGCATGGAGCTCGAGAAAGTCGACAAATGCAGCCGTGGTTTGCGGCATGGCAGCCTGCAGATGCAGGTCAGAAACAAAAAGCGCAACCGTTTCCGGTTGCGCTTGCGTCGTCATAGCCGTAGGCGAAAGACTCATGCGAATAATCAGACAGCTTCTGCCTTCTCGATGATGACGTCTTCGACCGGTACATCGGCGTGCATGCCGGTGCGCGTGGTCTTGACGGTACGGATCTTGTCGATCACATCCATGCCTTCGCTTACCTTGCCGAATACGCAGTAGCCCCAGCCGTCCTGACCAGGATAGTCGAGGAAGCTGTTGTTGTTAACGTTGATGAAGAATTGCGCGGTCGCAGAATGCGGTGCGGAAGTGCGCGCCATTGCGACCGTGTACGTGTCGTTCTTCAAGCCGTTCTTTGCTTCGTTTTCGATCGGATCCTTGGTCGGTTTCTGCTTCATGCCCGGTTCGAAACCGCCGCCCTGGATCATGAATCCGTCGATCACGCGATGGAAGATGGTGCCGTTATAGTGTCCCGCATTCACATAGGCGAGAAAGTTTTCAACGGTCTTCGGCGCCTTGTCGGCGTCGAGTTCCAGTTTGATGTTGCCGTAGTTGGTGCTGAGGATGACTGCCATGGTGGAAATTCCTTCGTTCTAAGATGGGAAAGGGTGGTTATTTGATCTGGCTTGCGGATTCGATCACGACCGGTTGCAGTGGAACGTCCTGATAGGGGCCGACATTGCCGGTCTTGACCTGACGGATCTTGTCTACCACTTCGGTGCCTTTGATGACCTTGCCGAATACTGCATACCCCCAGCCGTCCTGGCCGGGGTAATTGAGGAAGTCGTTGTTCTTCGTATTGATGAAGAATTGCGCCGTCGCCGAATGCGGATTACCCGTGCGCGCCATTGCGACCGTGTAGGCGTCGTTCTTCAAGCCGTTGTTCGCTTCATTCTGAATAGGCGCACGCGTGGGCTTCTGCTGCATGTCCGCAGTAAAGCCGCCGCCCTGGATCATGAAGTTCGGAATCACGCGATGGAAGATCGTGCCGTTGTATTGCCCGCTTTTCACGTACTGCAGGAAGTTCTGCGTCGAGGCTGGCGCCTTGTCCTGATTCAGTTCCAGCACAATGTCGCCCATGTTGGTCTTCAGCAGAACCTGCGGGGCGTCGGCCGCATATACGGCGGCGGACAAGCTCAAGGAAACAATGGCAAGCAACAGGCTGCGAAAAAGATTCATGCGTCTTCCTTCTGATGATCGCTATCGATGCAAACTGGCTGGCGGTTGCTGGCGTGGTTGCATCGGGCGGAACGCTGACATATCATGCCGTCCCGCTTGGTAGATGGTTTGAACGACCTAGCGCGGCGAGATCGACAGGTTTTTGCCCGGTAGGACGGGATTCGTCAATGCTATACTGCCGCGAAAGTGTGCATTTTATCAAAAGAAGCAAGAGCAAGACGTTTTGGCAGGTTGGTCGCTCTCGGCACATCGTTCACTCCGGACTTCGCTGATTCATCTTTCCCGCGACAAACTCCGCCGATATTCATCCATGACCCTGAAGATCTACAACACGCTGGCGCGCGAGAAGCAGCCGTTTATGCCTATCGAGCCGGGCAAGGTGCGCATGTATGTCTGCGGCATGACGGTCTACGACTACTGCCATATCGGCCATGCACGGGTGATGGTGGTATTCGATCTAGTGCAGCGGTGGCTGCGTGCGTCCGGCTATGACGTAACTTATGTCCGCAACATTACCGATATTGACGACAAGATCATCAAGCGTGCTGCGGAAAACGGCGAATCGATTTCGCAGTTGACGCAGCGTTTCATCGATGCAATGGATGAGGACGCAGCGGCACTTGGCGTACAGAAACCG
>DATAHI010000112.1:0-3239 GCA_036263255.1 Oxalicibacterium sp.
TTGGCGACGTCGTCATATTCGAGCAGCTGCTTGCGGATATCGAAGTTGCGCGCCTCGACCTTGCGCTGTGCGGATTCAATCGAGCGCGAAACGATGCCTGCCTCGATCGGTTCGCCTTCCGGCATCTTCAAGCGGTCCATGATCGCGCGCACGCGGTCGCCGGCGAAAATGCGCAGCAGCGGATCGTCGAGCGACAAATAGAAACGCGAGGAACCAGGATCGCCCTGGCGACCGGAACGACCGCGCAACTGGTTGTCGACGCGACGGGATTCGTGGCGCTCGGTACCGACGATATGCAGACCGCCAGCCGCAACCACTTGCTCGTGCAGCGATTGCCATTCGTCACGCAGTTTTTGCGACTGTGCCGCCTTGTCGGCGTCGCTCAACTGCTCATTCAATTCCAGCAACTGGATCTGCTTGCCGACATTACCGCCGAGGACGATATCGGTACCGCGACCCGCCATATTGGTCGCGATCGTGATGGCTTTCGGACGGCCGGCCTGCGCGATGATTTCCGCTTCGCGTGCATGCTGCTTCGCATTCAACACGTTGTGCGGCAGCTTGGCCTTGGTCAGGATGCCGGACAGCAGTTCCGAGTTTTCGATCGAGGTCGTGCCCACCAGCACCGGCTGACCGCGCTCGTAGCAATCCTGAATGTCCTTCAGCATCGCCTGGTATTTTTCCTCGTTGGTCTTGTAGACCTGATCCTGACGGTCCTTGCGCTGGCTCGGACGGTTCGGCGGGATCACGACGGTTTCCAGGTTGTAGATTTCCTGGAATTCGTAAGCTTCGGTATCGGCGGTACCTGTCATGCCGGCCAGCTTGGCGTACATGCGGAAATAGTTCTGGAACGTGATCGAGGCCAGCGTCTGGTTCTCGTTCTGAATCTTGACGTGTTCCTTGGCTTCGACCGCTTGGTGCAAGCCATCGGACCAGCGACGGCCGCTCATCAGACGGCCGGTGAATTCGTCGACGATGACCACTTCGCCGTTCTGCACCACGTAATGCTGATCCTTGTGGTACAGCGTATGCGCGCGCAGTGCAGCGTACAGATGGTGGATCAGCGTGATGTTGGCTGCGTCGTACAGCGAAGCGCCTTCCGCCAGCAAGCCCATCTTCGTCAGGATCTGCTCAGCCTTCTCGTGACCGGCTTCAGTCAACAGGACCTGATGCGTTTTCTCGTCTTTCGTGTAATCGCCGGGCACTTCAATCTTGCCCTTGCCGTCCGGCGTTTCCTCGCCGATCTGCAGCGTCAGCAGCGGCGGCACTTCATTCATCTTGTAGTACAGGTCGGTATGGTTTTCTGCCTGGCCGGAGATGATCAGCGGCGTGCGCGCCTCGTCGATCAGGATGGAGTCGACCTCGTCGACGATACCGAAGAACAGTGCGCGCTGCACGCGGTCGCCGGCGTCGTACACCATGTTGTCGCGCAGGTAGTCGAAACCGAATTCGTTATTGGTACCGTAGGTAATGTCGGCGTTGTAGGCCACTTGCTTGGCATCGTGGTCCATGCTCGACAGGTTGCAACCGGTGGTCAATCCCAGCCAGCCATACAGCACGCCCATCGTTTCCGCATCGCGCTGCGCGAGATAGTCGTTGACCGTAACGATGTGCACACCCTTGCCGGCCAGGCCGTTCAGGTACGCGGCCAGCGTCGCCATCAGCGTCTTGCCTTCGCCGGTGCCCATCTCGGCGATCTTCCCGTAATGCAGCGCCATCGCGCCGATCAGCTGCACGTCGAAGTGCCGCATCTTCAGCACACGCTTGCTCGCCTCGCGGCAGACGGCGAATGCCTCCGGCAGTAGGCTGTCCAGTGCTTCGCCTTGTGCGATGCGCGCCTTGAATTCCGGTGTCTTGGCCTGCAAGGCTTCGTCCGAGAGCTGCTCCATCGCCGGCTCGAGGGCGTTGATTTCGCGAACGGTCTTCTGATACTGCTTGAGCAAACGCTGATTGCGACTGCCGAAAATCTTGGTCAGGAATGACATGCTTGGATTTCTGGAAAAGGCGCCTCGGACGAGCAAGCGAATCGGCACCGATCTTCATCGGACGAACTCGCGCAGCCGCACGGCAGGCTAAATTGTGGATTTTATCACGCGCTCCCTGGCACATTGGTCGCACAGAAACAGCGAAGTTGTGCGCGGATGCCTTGGCGATCTGACTGCCGGTTCGGCAAATTGTTCGCTGCGGCTGGAACCGGCCAGCGACAGCGATGAAGTCACTTGTTCACCAGTGCCGCGAGTTTGACCTGATTGGCACCGGCCGCGAGGAACTTGCGCGGGTCCTGCGCAACGCCGCGGATGCGCACTTCAAAGTGCAGATGCGGGCCGGTCGAGCGACCGGTAGTGCCGACATCTGCCACGTGCTGGCCGCGCCGTACGATATCGCCGACGTGGACCAGGATACGCGAAGTGTGTGCGTAACGCGTGGTCAGGTCATTGCCGTGATCGATCTCCAGCAGATTGCCGTATTGCGGATGGTATTCCGCCACGGTGACGACACCGCCTGCAGCTGCAACGATCGGCGTGCCGACCGAAGCAGGGAAATCGATACCTTCATGCATCGCGGTGCGTCCGGTGAAAGGATCCAGCCGCCAGCCGAAACTTGAGGAGTTGTAGGCGACATTGACGGGTTGGCTGGTCGGCAGCATGCGGGAACGGATCTTGTCCGCCATCAGCGCCGACTCGACCACGTTCATATAGTCGGTTCGGCGATCCAGATCGGCCGACATGGTATCGAGCAGCGTCTGGAACTCCGACATCGTCAGTTCATGTCCGCCGTGGCTATCCATGCTGACTTCGGGACCGCCGCGTCCCGGCGACTCGTGAAAGTTGAACTCGGTCGGTTTCACGCCCGCCAGACCCTGCACCCGTTCGCCAAGCGCATCCAGTCGCATCATCTGCGCCTGCATCTCGCCAAGCTTGCGCGCCATCAAACCGAGATTCTCCTTGACGAACTTATCCTTCTTGCCATCATCGCTCGGACTGGAGACAGCGACCATGTCGCGCAAGGGAGAAGGCAGGTCCGACGCATTGCGCATCACCAGATAAGACAGCAGCGCGGCACCGCCGAGCAACATGAAGGAAAAGAGGAAGAAAATGAGAAGCAGATGCCGGCGCGTCAGCGTAACTGACCTGGCATGCGTCAAACGTGGGTGCAACAAAATAATCTGCATCACAACTCCCTGTCCCCGCCGACCTGCGACGAGGTGTGATAAGGTTTCATGACGATGCGACGATCAT
>DATAHI010000113.1:0-1993 GCA_036263255.1 Oxalicibacterium sp.
GGATATGGACACGGTCAATGAAGCGTTCGCACCGCATCCTTACGTGATTGTTGCTCCTCCTGATCATCCGCTCGTCACCGAGAAGAACATTCCGATCAGCCGGCTGATGCATGAGCCTTTCGTCGTGCGTGAGAAAGGTTCGGATACCTGGAACTCAATGGAAGAGGGTTTTGCCGGACGCTTGCCGGAGATCAACGTCGCGATGGAGATTCGCAGCACCGAGACCATCAAGCAAGCCGTGATCGCAGGCATGGGCATCAGCTTTCTTTCCGCGCATACCATTGCGCTGGAGCTGCAGGCGGGCAGCCTGGCGGTGCTTGACGTTGAAGGTTTCCCGGTGATGCTGAACTGGTACGTCGTGCATCGCAAGAACAAGCGGCTGCCGCCGGTCGCACAGGCTTTCCGCAACTTCCTGCTGGAAGAAGGTCCGGAACTGATCGAACGCATCATCGGCTTCAATCCGAAACCGGGCGATCCGCTGCACGGTTTGCCGACCAAACTCAATCGGCGTCGCACCGATGCGTAAACAAAAAGCCCGGCAATGCCGGGCTTTTTTTTCAAACTATGCGGACGATCAAATCACCTTCAGTACCAGCTTGCCGATGTGCGTGCTGCTTTCCATCAGCGCATGGGCCTGCGCTGCTTCTTCCAGCGCAAAGGTTTGATACAACACCGGCTTGATCTTGCCAGCCTCAATCAGCGGCCACACTTTGGCGCGCAGTTGATCGGCAATGGCTTTCTTAAAAGCGACCGGACGCGGGCGCAAAGTAGAGCCAGTGATCGTCAGGCGGCGCAGCAGAATCTGGCCAAGGCTGATGTTGGCCTTGTTGCCGCCGAGCAGCGCGATAAACACGAGGCGGCCATCGTCGGCAAGACAACGGATTTCGCGATCGGTGTATTCACCGCCTACCATGTCGAGAATCACGTCGACGCCCTTGCCATTGGTCGCCGTCTTGACGACTTCCGCAAAGTCTTCGGTCTTGTAATTGATCGCGCGTTCTGCGCCCAGCACTTCGCACGCACGGCATTTCTCGTCGCTGCCGGCGGTGGCAAATACACGATGGCCCAGCGCCGCGGCGATTTGAATGGCCGTCACACCGATGCCGGAAGTGCCGCCCTGCACGAGAAAAGTTTCGTCACCAGAAAGATGGCAACGATCGAATACATTGCTCCACACGGTAAAGAAAGTCTCCGGTAGCGAAGCTGCTTCGACCGCATCCAGTCCTTTCGGAACTGGCAGGCATTGCTCGATCGGCGCCGTGCAGTATTCCGCGTAGCCGCCTCCCTGCACCAGCGCACAGACCATGTCGCCGATTTTAAAGCCGCTGTTGCCCAAGTCGCCGCCGGCAATTTCTCCCGCCACTTCCAGGCCCGGCAAATCGGACGCCCCTTTTGGCACCGGATAATTGCCGGTGCGTTGCAAGACGTCGGGGCGGTTGATGCCGGCCGCATGCACCTTGATCAACACTTCCCCCGCCTTCGGTTCGGGAGTCGGGCGTTCGCACAGTTTCAAGACGTCTGGCGGTCCGGGTTGCGTGATCTCGATTGCGCGCATGATGAATTCCTAATCTGTCTAATCTGAAGGCGCCAAGGATATGCGATAACTCGCGGCGCTGCACGCCTGTCTTATTTGAACAATGCGGCAAACTTCGCTGCAGCGGCCTGCGGATCTTCCGCCATGTAAACAGCGCTGATCGCTGCCACCATATCCGCGCCGTTCGCCACCAGCGGCACGGCGTTTTCATGCGTCATGCCGCCAATCACCACGCTCGGCACCTTGCCCTGCTTTTTCCAGTCGCTGACGATGGTCTGCGGCGTGGTGACCGGATACTTCTTCACGCGCGATGGATAGAAGCCACCGAAGGCGACGTAGCTTGCGCCCGCTTCTTCCATTGCGTGCGCGCGTTCGATATCGCCGTAGCATGATGAGCCGAGAATCTTGTCAGCGCCGATCAGCTTGCGCACTTCCGCCACCGACTGATCGGTGCCGCCG
>DATAHI010000114.1:0-9250 GCA_036263255.1 Oxalicibacterium sp.
GCTATTGCGAGGATGAGACGCACTGCCACCGTTCCGCGTTGCGCGAACTCTTGCGCAAGAAGGGCGCTAGCCTTGCCTGAGGTGCGCAGTAGCTGACATGCGTTCGGCGAACTGTCTGCTGCGCGTGTGCTGGACCATTGATGCTGACGGACCGCCGCGCGCAATCCCATAAACCTGGTATGCGGTTTTGCTCGTGCTGCTGTAGGACAATCAGCGCACTGCAAAAATATTAGGCAGCGCACCTTCGCACTTCTGGTATTTCACCAATACGCGACCTATCATGATCTCGCACTCCCTTATGTGCGAGGCCACCGTGATTTTCAAGAATAAACTCACTCGTTCACGGCGGTACGCGGTAGGCATGTCCATTGCACTCGCAGCAACGGCGATACAGTGGGCGCTGTGGTTTTCGGTAGGAAGCCGCATACCGTTTCTTGTCTTCGTCTCATCGATGTCGATGGGCGCGATCCTGCTCGGTCCCGGACCTGCCAGCATCGTAGTGCTGATCGGCTTTGTGAGCGGGATTCTGATGATGGAGCCGACGGGCTCCTTTTACATCGCAGACATTGATGATCAGCTCGCGCTTCTCATCTATGTCATCGTCAGCATCGCATTCTTGTTTGCGGGCGGCAGAATTCGTCGTTACCTGCGGGCCGCAACCGAGGCGCGTGCAGAAATGGAGCGTGCGTCGATGCGTGCGGAGCGTACAGCGCAGCAGCAGGAAAGGCGCTTCCTGATCGCCATTGAAGCTTCCAGTGTGCCGTTCACGCTGCTCGATCCGGTGCGCGACGAGAGCGGCACCATCATCGATTACCGTTGGGCTTACCTGAACCAGGAAGGCGCGAGAAACCTGGGTTTCAAGAAGGAAGAGCTCATCGGTCGCAGGATCAACGAGGTGCTGCCGGGCAGCTGGGAACCGGGCATACTCGAGCACATCCGTTCGGTATCCGAGACCGGCCAGCCGGCTGAGTTCGAGCACTATTCGAGCGCGAACGGCGTGGTCGGCTGGTATCACGTCTATGCCTCGGCGCTTGACGATTCGGTGGTGGTCTGGTTCCAGGACGTCAGTTCGCAGAAGCGCACCGAACTGCTGCTGCAGGAAGAAGCCAAGAGCAAGGATCGCTTCATCGCCACGCTGGCGCACGAGCTGCGCAACCCGCTGGCGCCGATCCAGCAGGCGACCTCGCTGATGCGCATGCCGGGCGTCAACGAGCAGACCCGGGAATGGGCGGCAGAAGTGGTCGACCGCCAGGCGCGGCATATGTCGCTGCTGTTGAACGACCTGCTCGACATGTCGCGCATCTCACGCGGCGTGCTGACGCTGCGCAAGGCGCTGATCGAATTGAAGCCCGCCATTCACGACGCGATCGAGGCCGCTAATCCCCTCATCAAAAGCCGAGACCACGAGCTCACCGTTCGCATGCCGCCAGAGGACGTCTATCTCGAGGCCGATCAGGTACGGATCACGCAGATCGTCAGCAACCTGCTGACCAATGCGGCGAAATATACGGAGAAAGGCGGCCAGATTCTACTGGAGGTCGAGAAGAAGGACGACATGGTGACGATTTGCGTGCACGACAACGGTATCGGCATCCGCAAGGAAAAGCTGGAAGAAATCTTCGAGATGTTTACCCAGGTGCGGCCGGACAAGGATGTCGAGGGCGGCCTCGGCATCGGCCTGGCAGTAACCAAAGGATTGGTTGAGCTGCATGGCGGCACCATTGAAGCCGCCAGTGGCGGTCTGGGCACAGGCAGCCGCTTCACGGTGCATCTGCCCGCGGTGCAACATGAAACAGCCAAGCCTCCCGTCACACCGCTTGTGGCGCAACAGCACAATGAAGGCGCGCTGCGTGTCCTGATTGCGGACGACAACCAGGATGCTGCCGATATTCTCGCTTCGCTGATGGAACTGGAAGGGCACGAGGTGCGCGTCGCATACGAAGGGCAGGCAGCGTTGGCGGTGTATCACGGGTTTCACCCGCACGTGGCGTTCCTCGATATCGGCATGCCGGTGCTGACCGGCCTGCAGATTGCGGAAGCAATCCGTGCGTCAGAAGGCGGTGGCGACGTGACGCTGGTGGCGATCACTGGCTGGGGGCAGGCGGCGGATCGCGCCAACACCTTGCGCGCCGGCTTCAACCATCATCTGACCAAGCCGGCGAGCTTCGACAAGCTGGAGGAGATTCTGCGCGACGTGCAAAAGCGGCGCGATGAGGAAGCAGCGCTGCAAATGCAGTAAAGATGTGCAGTAGAACGCGGGCGCGCGGCGATCGAAGAAACGGCCCGCATCGGGGCCGTTATCGTTGAATGCGCCGCCTCAGTTGATGCGGAATTGTGTTGCGCATTTGAAGGTCGTCTCGATGCGCGCTTTCACTGTTTCCTTGATGTCCTCCGGCATGTCGGGATCGGAGAGCGGCCCCTGCAGGAAGGCCAGGGCCGCGGACTTCATCGTCTCCAGGCGCTTGGCGGTTTCTTCCGACGAGGTCGATGCGGCGAAGACTGCCAGCATGCTCGCAACGACGGCTTGATCCGCCATCGAGCTGCCAAGATAACTGCTCAGCAGCGTCTCGTGACCGTTGACCAGTTCGTCCAGTTGTTCCGTTTGCTGTTCCATGTTTCATCCTTTGTTTTTATGAGGTCACGACATTAGCAGAAAAGTGCGCGACGGTATGCGTAGCGCAAGAGTGCTGCAGCAAGCAGATCGCATTGATGATGCGTTGTCGACGCTTGCGTAACAGAAGACGTGCGAAGCAATGATTTTGTTCCGCTTGGAAACGCTTTTTTGAGAGCGAAATTGACGCCGATAAACATTCTGTCTCCTTATGAAGACAAAGCCGCTGCCGCACTGTTTTTTGCTTGCCGATGCATCGGCGATTCATTTACTGTGAATTCGTCCTCTTCCTCACCCTGTCATTGGAGTCGGTCATGCGTCGCAGATTTCCTTTCGCCATTCTCTTCGTGTCCTCCGCCTTGCTGTTCGCAGCGCAGGCACATGCCGCATACAAATACTCGACGCTGCCTTCTCTCGGCGGGCCCTCAAGCCTCGCTGCGGGCATCAATAACGCGGGGCAGGTTGTAGGTACGTCCAATGATCCGGATACTTTCCCGCGCAGTACCGTCTGGACCAAAGGGAAGCCGGTCGATCAGCGCCCGAGCGACTGGTTGAGCTGGGGTGCGGCGATCAATGACAAGGGCCAGATTGCCGGCAGTTATGGCGATTCCTTCGGCCGCTTCCAGATTTCGCGCGCGTACGCGTCGCCCTATCCCGATTCCGCGATGGGCAATCTCGGCGTCAGCGATTCCGTCGCGCTGGATATCAACAATCACGGCTTGGCAGTGGGCGAGGCATACACTGGCGACTGGGCTGGCCCGCCACTGTATCCATTCCCGTTTTATGGCAGCCACGCCGTGGTGTGGAACGGCACCACGACGACCGACCTGCATCCGGCCGGCGCGAATCTCAGCATTGCCAACGCAATCAATGACAGCAACGTGATCGTCGGCGCAGTCGACAGCAATGCCGTTCTCTGGAACGGCGGCACGATGACGACGCTGGGCGCGGGAGCCGCGTACGACATCAACAACGCCGGCGTCATCGTTGGCCAGGCCGGCAACAATGCGGTGATGTGGAACGGCGGTACGCAAACCATACTGGGAGATGGGAAGGCGAATGCATTGAACATCCTGTCGCAGGTCGTCGGCATATCGAACGGCCATGCCTTCCTGTGGGAGCACGGCGCCGCGATCGATCTGAACAACTTCATCAGCGCAGCGGCAAAAAATGCCGGTTGGGTGCTGGAAGAGGCGGTCGGCATCAACGATCACGGCTGGATCGTCGGCAATGCCTTCAACACCGTCACGCTCAACTATCAGGCCTTCCTGTTGTCGCCTGCGCCGGAGCCTTCAACCTGGGCGATGCTGCTCGGCGGCCTGGGCTTCCTTGGCTGGAAGGCACGCAAGACGCGCCGCGTCGGCGGAATGCCAGCCGCTGCCTGATTCCTGATCCGCGCGTCGCACCGCGCCTTCCCCGTCTTTCCTGCTTCGCGGCCGCTGTTGCGGCCGCGGCAGCTATTTGCATGACAAACGGCTAATAAGCCGGCAATTTCGCGTAAAATTGCCGGCAATTTTTGTTCAACGATCCTCCCGAGAAAATGACGATTAAATCCGACAAGTGGATACGCCGCATGGCAGAGCAGCACGGCATGATCGAGCCGTTCGAACCCGGTCAGGTGCGTCAGTCCAACGGGCACAAGATCGTTTCCTACGGCACGTCTTCGTACGGCTACGACATCCGCTGCGCCGACGAATTCAAGATCTTCACCAACATCAATTCAACCATCGTCGATCCGAAGAACTTCGACGAAAACTCCTTCGTCGACGTCAAGAGCGACGTCTGCATCATCCCGCCGAATTCCTTCGCGCTGGCCCGCACCATCGAATACTTCCGCATTCCGCGCAACGTGCTGACGATCTGCCTCGGCAAATCGACCTATGCGCGCTGCGGCATCATCGTCAATGTCACGCCTTTCGAGCCGGAATGGGAAGGCTACGTGACGCTGGAGTTTTCCAACACCACGCCGCTGCCGGCGAAGATCTATGCCGGCGAAGGCTGCGCGCAGGTGCTGTTCTTCGAAAGCGATGAAGTGTGCGAAGTGTCGTACAAGGATCGCGGCGGCAAGTACCAGGGCCAGCACGGCGTGACCTTGCCCAAGACATGACGCAAGCGCAGCAAGGCGGGCGCTTCGAGGCAATAAGCCCGGATTGCCAGCCGCCTTTGGCCGCGCATGGACAGCAGGATGCGAGCGCATGTGAGCGCGCGATGCGGATTTTCATCCTGGTGCTTGCCGGGTATTTTTTGCTGCAGATCGTGGTGCGCCTGTGCCTCTCCGATTCGCTGGATCTGGACGAGGCGGAGCAGGTCTTCGTGTTCCAGCAGCTGCGCGGCGGCTACGATACCCAACCCCCGTTGTACGCTTGGGTGCAGTGGGTGTTCTTCTCGGTCTTCGGCCTGAATTTGTTCGCGTTGTCGCTGCTGAAGAACCTGCTGCTGTTTTCGACCTATCTCGGTGTGCTGTTTACCGCTCGCCGCTTGTTGAGTACGGCCGGCGCGATTGCCGCGACCGCATCATTGGTCCTGCTGCCGGCGATCGGGTGGGAATCGCAACGCGATCTGACGCACTCGGTGATTCTCACCTGCATGGCGTCGCTCAGCCTCTGCGCGTATTTCGCGCTGCTGCACAAGCCGAACGTTACGCGCTATGCGCTGTTCGGCTTGTTGATGGGATTTGGCATGCTGGCGAAGTACAACTTCGTGATCTTTGCCGGCGGACTGGCACTGACGAGCCTGCTCGTACCGGAGCATCGCCGCATTGTCTGGAACGGCAAGGTCACGATTGCGGTGCTGGTTGCAGTACTGGTTTTCATCCCGCATGGCGTGTGGCTGGCGCATCATCTGGCCGATGCGACCAATGGCACCTTGAGCAAGATGAGCCAGGGCCACAAAGCCAGCTATCTCGGCAACGTGGCGGAAGGGTTCGGCGATCTGCTGGTAGCGATCATCTCTTTCGTCACGCCGCTGTGGATCATCGATGGCTGGTTATGGCGCAAGCAGCTGCGGCAGGCAAAGATCGGTCACGCGAATCCGCATGCGCGCTTTTTCCTGATTCTGTATGCGGTGTTTTTCATCGGCCTGACCGTGTTGCTGCTGACCGGAAAGGTCTCGAACATCAAGAGCCGGTGGATGCTGCCGCTGATGTTTTCGGTGCCGATGGCTGTGTTCGTGATCTTTCCGGCGCTGGCGCGGCAGGAGACATGCCGCAAGATCGCGGGTGCCGCCGGTGTGTTCGCGATTGTAATTTTGCTCGCGCTACCGGCGCGCGTTCTGTTCGGGCCGATGCTAGGCAAGAACGTGCGTGCGCACTTTCCGTTTCCGGAGCTGTCGGCAGAGCTGGCGCAGCGCTTTCCGCAGGCCCATGTGCTCGTGACAGATGCGAAGCTGGCTGCAGGCAATCTGCATTTCCAGCACCCCGCATTGCGCACCATGCTGTTTGATGAGGTGCTCGCCGAACATCCGCCCCTGAGCGGCGAAGTGATTCTTCTGATACGCCCGGACGCGACGGAAGACTGGCTCCGTGCGTTCAAGGAAGCCTATCCGTCCATGGTGACGGACCAAGGCACGTTCAAGCTTCGCTACCGCTACGGCAGCGAAGAATTCATGTCATTTGATTTTGTACACGTCGTCATAAGGAAATCCTGATGTTTTTATCCGTTGTGATCCCGGTCATGAATGAAGAGGGCAACATCGCCCCGTTGACGGAGCGTATCGCCGACGCGCTGAAAGGCATCGAGCACGAGGTGATCTTCGTCGACGACGGCTCACGCGACGCCACGGTCGCGGAGATCGAGCAATACGCGAAGCCAGGCACGCGTGCGGTCGTCCTCAACCGCAACTACGGCCAGACCACTGCGATGGCAGCCGGCATCGACGCCGCGCAAGGCGAGCTGATCGTCATGCTCGACGGCGACCTGCAGAACGACCCGGAAGACATTCCACGCATGATCGAGTGCCTGCAAACAGGGCATTGGGACGTCGTCGCCGGCATCCGCGCCAAGCGCCAGGACGGCTTTTTACTGCGCAAGATCCCGAGCAAGATCGCCAACTGGATGATTCGCGCCAGCACCGGCGTCTACATCAAGGACTACGGCTGCACGCTGAAGTTGTTCAAGAGTGACGTCGCGAAGAACCTCGGCCTGTACGGCGAACTGCATCGCTACATTCCTGTGCTGGCGTCGATGTACGGCGCGCGCATGACGCAGATGGACGTGCGCCATCATCCGCGCCACGCCGGCGTCTCGAAGTACGGCATCGGCCGCACCTTCAAGGTCGCCAGCGACCTGATGCTGATGCTGTTCTTCCAGAAGTACGGTCAGCGCCCGATGCACCTGTTCGGCGGCACCGGCCTGTTCCTGTTCCTGGCGGGCATGGCGACCAATGTGTATCTGGCCTTTTGCAAGCTGATGGGCGAAAACATCGGCGACCGTCCGCTGCTGACCTTGGGCTTGCTGATGACCGTGGCCGGCATCCAGCTGATCACCACCGGCTTCATCGCCGACCTGATCATGCGCACCTACTACGAGTCGCAGGGTAAGAAGGTCTACAACGTCAAGAAGCAGATCGTTGTCTGAGCACACGAAAAAACTGATCAAGCTGGCGATCCAGGCGGCGGTCTCCGTCGCGCTGATCGCCTTCGTCCTCCACAAGATCGACCTCTCGCAGGTCAAGCAATTGCTGGTGCGGCCCGAAGGGCTGCCATGGGTTTTCATCGCGCTGCTGCTGTTCAACGCATCCAAGATCGCCAGCGCATTCAGACTCAATGTCTATCAACGCCACATCGGCGTGCACCTGTCCGAGAAGCAGAACCTCAAGCTGTATTACGCCGGCATGTTCCTCAACATGTTCCTGCCCGGCGGCATCGGCGGCGACGGCTACAAGATCCTCGTGCTGCACCGTCGCGATGGTACGCCGGTCAAGAAACTGCTCGGCATCACACTGGCCGATCGTGTCAGCGGCTTATTGATTCTGCTGTTGCTGCTGTGCGTGCTGATTCCGTTTCTGGTTTTTCCGTGGCTGGTACCGCATATCGATCTGCTCGCGATCGCCGGGGCGGTCGGCATCTGCATCGTCTTCGTGCTGATGCATCGCTGGCTGCTGAACATGGTCGGTGCCAAGATGCTGTCGGTGTTCGGCTACGGCTTTGTCGTGCAGTCGCTGCAGGTGATCTGCGTGGCCTTCCTGCTGTTGTACCTGCAGGTGCCCTTGGCAAACTATCCGGCCTATCTGGCGGTGTTCCTGGTGTCGTCGGTGGCGGCGGTGCTGCCTTTGAGTTTCGGCGGACTGGGCGCGCGTGAGGTGACCTTCTTCTACTGCATGAACCTGCTGCATCTCGATTCGACGCATGGGGTGGTGGCGTCGAGCGGATTCTTTTTGATTACGGCGGTGTCGTCGTTGGTTGGGGTTCTATTTCTCGGTACTTTTTCTACTAGAGGCCAAGAGCAGTAAGAACATTTTGGCTGATTTAAGATCGCAAATAAGGTCATGAACGATTCTATCCACAACTACGAGCGACGGTTAGTCGTATTCTTTGACTTCCTCGGATGGAAAGGTCGGATTGAAGGTGCGGGAGAGGATCCGATTTTAGTAAGTGCCTTAGCTCGCGCCTTAACTCTCGTTTCTACTACATTCACCGATTCGCTGACGAAAGATGATGACGTCGTTTGGACGTCGTTTTCCGACAACGTAGTCGTAAGTTGGACTTACGGCCTAGACAAGCTCAGTGCAGTAATTGAAGGTTTATGTCGTTTGCAGCTCGGTATGGCAGTAATGGGCTTCTATATTCGTGGTGGGCTAACGGTCGGTAGCTTGATCCACATACGAAACAAAATAGTATTTGGACCGGCACTAAATAGAGCTTACGAACTGGAGAGTCGTTACGCAAATTTCCCGAGGATTATTCTTGACCCAAATGTCCCAGAGCTGGCCATAAATAGCTTTTGTATTGCACAAGACGAGGAATTCACCTTTCTTAATCCATTCAGCTATGAGTTTATTTCTCATGCATGCACAAACTTAAACGTTTCTGCACAAGGAGCTAGCGCCCTCAACGAACACGTCGGAATCGAGTTCATTCAACCAAGCGCTGACATACTAGTACCATTTATAGCGGAGTTATATATGCGGGCTCGATCGGAGTTCGATAAAGCGCCAAGCGCCCGTATACGTGAAATATATGGGTGGTTACTAGAAAGACTAAATCAAACAGTAGGTGATATTCCGAGCGATTAATTTTTGTCTTCATGAACTCATTTTTCGGCGATTGTCGGTATCGAAGCCGCGCGTCTGGCAACTAAAGGGGCGAAAAATCAAAAACAAAGGCTTGCGCGAAACGTAAGCCTTTTTATTGTGCCTTGTTGACAGCTTACTGCTTCACACAATTAACAAAATATCCACGCTTCCATCCGTTTCCCGCGTCACTAAAACATGCACATCGATCTCGAATCCCCTGAATTTCTCGTTGAAGTCGCGCGCTAAGCGCCGATTATCGACGATCGTCTTATTGAAGCGCCAGCCTGAAGTTAGTAGTGGAACGCGGCGGGTAAGGCGTGAGCAGGATCGAAGTCACGCGGTATTCCAGTTCCTTTACCTAGCGGATTCCCTCTTCAATAATCGCCTCCTCGGCAATCTTCGCAATCT
>DATAHI010000115.1:0-7786 GCA_036263255.1 Oxalicibacterium sp.
AGCTGAACTCAACATTCTGCAGGAAGGCATACCGGAAGCGATTCCAGTGGAAATGTGCTATTTGGGCTGGCAGGAATCGCTCGCCCAACTTGCGACGCTTGTCGAGCCCGATATCCCGGGCTAGTAGGTAGATAAAAAGCGACGCATTGCGTCGCTTTTTTTAGGGTGCCGGCGATTCACTCAAATTTCAGGCCGCCGCTGTTTCGACCTGCACCTTGTCAATCAGTATTTGTTGGTCGCCTGCTTTGATCGCCGCCTGCAGAGAAGGGATCGAGCCTCCGGCGCGATAAGAGAAACGCACGTACAGTTTGTCTCCGGTCTTCACGTTGATGGGCTCGGCCAGCGGCAGCGACAGATACTGGTTGAACCAGTCGATCGTAGTAGAGCTTTCCATGACGACCGACAGAACGTTCTTGGTGATGAAACGCAGCGCATTGACGGTGCCATCGTGTTCGATATCGAAGGCACCTTGCCACGAAATTTCTTCTGAAACCGACTGCGTGAAATCGAGAACTGTGTAGACACTGGGCGCTGCCATTTCCGCCGTGCCGACATGCAGATGCGACGGATGGTGGAATTGAACGATAGGCGCGTAATAGCCGTTGAACGAATAATCCTGCTGCAAGGGCTGCACGGCCATGATCATCGCTTCAGGAATGAACTTCGGCAGCGGGCCGCCGAATTTTTTCAGGTAACGCTCCTTGAATGATTCGATCACCTGCACCTGCTTCTCGCGCACCATCGCAGTGTGGATCATTTCGCAAATTACGACGTCGACAGGCTCCGGCGGTAGATAATCAAAGGCATCGCTCTGTATAACCTCGACCTTGTGCCCGTTCGGGTTCATTGCGAGGAACCGCTTTGCTTCGCGCACCAGATCAGGGTTGTATTCGACGCACCAGACTTGCGATGCTTTCGCCGCCGCGAACCAGGACAACACCGCGGTGCCGCCTCCAAGCTCCAGCACCTTGGCACCGGGGAATACTACATGGTCTATTGCCTCCTTGAAGCCCGTCATTCGCCATTCATCCATCAACATGTTGTGATGATAGTGAACGGGGATGAATTGCCCCAGATAACTGCTTTCAAGTTCGCGCTCGGTCAGCATGCGTTGTTCCTTTCCGTTGTCGCACATCGTGTAGGGGATGCGCGGTGTGACTGCGCACAGTAGGCGATCATTATGAGGAAGGTAAAGGCAGACAAAATCGCAATGAACGATCGCTTTACGCTTCTGTTTGTTTTTTAAGAACCGGTTAAGAATGGCGCTGCCGCAGCGCATTTTTCGGCCTTCGCTATGCTGGCGAACGGTTAGACTTGCGGAAACCTTACCTCTCAATTTGGAGACATTGCATGGCAAAACTTCGTGTTCAAAGTTTCGCTGTTTCGCTCGACGGATACAGCGCCGGACCTAATCAGAGCTTGCAGAATCCACTGGGCGTCGGTGGCATCGATCTGATGGAATGGCTCTTCCACACGAAGATGTGGGGCAACATGCACGGCCAGGATGGTGGCGAAACCGGCGTCGACAATGATGTCGTGGCACAGGGCTTTGCCGGCATTGGTGCCTGGATTCTTGGGCGGAACATGTTTGGGCCGGTTCGCGGACCGTGGCCGGACGAGAACTGGAAGGGCTGGTGGGGCGAGGAACCGCCTTATCATGTGCCGGTTTTCGTGTTGACGCATCATGCGCGGCCGTCGCTGAAGATGGCGGGCGGAACGGAATTCCACTTTGTGACCGGAGGCATACACGAAGCGCTGGAGCGCGCGACATCGGCAGCAGGCGGACGCGATGTACGTTTGGGCGGCGGCGTAGCGACGATCCGGGAATATCTGCACGCCGGCCTGATCGACGAATTGCATCTTGCCATGCGGCCTGTCGTGCTTGGGTCTGGCGAGAGCCTGTTGAAGGATATCGATCTGCGTGCCTTGGGATACGACTGCACGCGATATGTTGCAGGGGAACGCGCCATGCATGTTTTCCTGAACAGAACCGGCGATAAAACTTCTCACTCATAGCCTTCGTAAAATTACCGCAGGATGGAGTAAATCGCTTCTAAGTCTCTCTAAGCCTGTGAGGCTAACAGGCGTGGGGGACATCGTGGAGCGCTATAAGAGATTGGGTGGCGATTCGGGCGTCGTAGCCTACGAGATCGGCGAGGGCGCGATTACCGTGCTGTTCGACAACGGATGGCATTATCTGTACACCAAGCGATCTGCGGGAGCAGGCAATATTGCGCAAATGCACCGCTTGGCTAAAGCTGGCCGAGGTCTCAGTACTTTCATCAGCCAGACTGTCCACAACCGGTACGAACGCAAATGGCAATAGCCAGAGTTGAACGTCATGCCGCATAACGACAACATTGGAGCACTTTTATGACGACAGCCAGACCCTTCTTCATGTTCCAGGACGGTAGCGCACAGGCAGCACTGGATTTGTATTTCGACACTTTCCCCGACTCCCGCATGATAAGAGCCGAACGGTACGCTGAAGGCGAGGCCGGACCGGCCGGCACAATCAAGGTTGCGGTATTCATGCTGTGCGGACGGGAATTCATGTGCTCCGATAGTCCCGTCAAACACAATTTTTCCTTTACGCCCGCCAGCTCCACATTCATCGAGTTTGATTCGGTGGCCGAATTGGAGCGCGTGTTTGCTGTGTTGTCGGAGAGTGGACAGGTGTTGATGCCGTTGGATAATTATGGCTTTAGCCAGCGTTTCGGCTGGGTAAATGATCGGTTCGGTTTGTCGTGGCAACTCAACCTCGCCGGCTGACGGCTATGTAATCTGCCAGTTCGCGGAGAAAATGATGAACAAATCGAATAGCGACGAGAGCGCATCCAGGCAGATCGACAAGAAGATTGCGAGCCTTCAGGACTGGCGCGGCCACACTTTGAATCAAATACGCAAGCTCATTCACGAAGCGGATCCGGAAATCATCGAGGAATGCAAATGGGTCAAGCCGACCAATCCATCTGGCGTGCCGGTGTGGTCGCACGCCGGCATCGTCTGCACCGGCGAATCCTATAAGACGACGGTAAAGCTCACGTTTGCCAAGGGTGCATCGCTGGACGATCCATCGCAGCTTTTCAATGCCAGTCTGGAAGGGAACACAAGACGCGCGATCGATCTGCACGAAGGCGATCATATTGACCCGGAAGCGTTCAAAGCGCTGATCTGCGCCGCGGTCGCACTGAATACATCTGTGGAAAAGGCAAAACGAAGGAAGTAAGCCGGTATCGACTTGATCGAAGCATTTATGTGAACCACCAGCGATCCCACGCATGTACGAGCGCTGCCAACCGGTCGTAGCCGAGTCGATGCGGATGCGCGCCGTCGTTGTCGCCTGCCTCCGTGAGCCAATGCTCGTCGGTTTTCAAAGGTTCGAATACAGAGAGATACGGAATGCCGCGCGTTGCGGCTGCGAGCGCAAACCGGTGATCCAACGCCTCGATGCGGATATTGTGCGCGTCATCGGGGAGCGGCGGCGGTCCGATCACGAGAAACGGAAATCGTGCTGCAGCTTTTTCGAGAATCGCGCAAAAGTTTTCAACGCTCTCTTCTTCCGGTATGCGGCGTTGGCCGTTTTCCATCACGGTATCGTTTACGCCGAACGAAAATACCAGACGGTTCTCGCTGCTGTCCGGCAAGCGTGGCGTACATTCCTGTAGCCAGCGCGCCGCAATATCGCGGCTGGTGTCGCGACGGATGCCGAGGTTGTAGTGCGTCAGCGCGATGCCGCTGACGATCGCGTGTTGAGCAAGCCGCCCCACCCAGCCGAGGCAAAGCGGATCGCCTGCGCCCTGCACGAAAGAATCGCCGACAAAGCAGATGCGGTAATCCGCCGTTGCGGGAGATTTCATGTCAATTCAGATAGCTGCGTGCGACTTCGAAGCGCTTTGCCCAGTACTTGTTGCTCATGCGATCGATGCGTACCTTGCCGTTGGTCGAGGGTGCGTGAATGAATCGTCCATCGCCGATGTAGATGCCGACATGCGAGAACGGCCGACCCAGCGTGTTGAAGAACACCAGATCTCCTGGGCGTAGCTCCTGCTTGTCGATCTCCCTGCCACGTCGCGCAATGTCTGCCGCACTGCCGGACACTTGAATGTCTGCTGCTTGACGAAATACGTAAGCAACCATGCCACTGCAATCGAAACCGGCTTCCGGATTCTTGCCGCCGAAGCGGTAGCCTGTATCGATCAGGCCAAGCGCGAAGAAAGTGATGTCATTGCGCTTGTCGGTAATCTGCGGCGACTCGGGCGGCAGGGAACTCTCGGAAGTGGTGGTCGGCACCGTGCCACAAGCGGCCAACAGCACGGCGGCGATCAAAGCCAGCAGCAATAAGCGCATGCCTGCGAATCTTGATGCGGTCATTTCCATTTTGGCGCAACGATCAGTGGCTCAGATCAGTCAACACGCCTGACAGCATCTCGATCATCTGGTCGAGCTCTTCGATCGTCACGTTCAACGAGGGCATGAAGCGCAGCAGGTCCGGACGCGGCGAATTCAGCAGCAGTCCGACTGGTTGCAGGTCGCGTGCGCGGTCAACAATCTGCGAACCGATATCCTTGCCGAGACGCAGCGCACGCAGCAAACCTTCGCCGCGTTCGCCGGCGAGACCATGCTTGTCGCTCAAGCGTGTCAGTTCGCGGCTCAGGTACGCCCCCTTGTCTTTCACCGATTGCAGAAAGCCCGGTGCGAGCAGCGTTTTGGCGACCGCGGCGCCGACGGCAGTCATCAATGGATTGCCGTTGTAGGTGCCGCCTTGCTCGCCAGCTTCGAAACAGGCAATTTCTTCCTTTGCCAGCAGCGCGGCGAGCGGCACGCCGCCGCCAATGCCTTTACCGAGTGTCATGATGTCCGGCTCGATACCTGACAATTGATACGCGAACATTTCGCCGGTGCGGCCCATGCCGGTCTGCACTTCATCGACGATTAGCAGCAGATTGTTTTTCTTCGTCAGCGCGCGCAGTGCCTGCATGAATTCGCGTGTGGCAGGAATCACGCCGGCTTCGCCTTGCACCGGTTCCAGCATCACGGCGACTGTCTTGTCGGTGATCAGATTCTCCACACTGACGATGTCGTTCAGCGTCGCTTTCAGGAAGCCGGGGACTTGCGGCGCGAAGATCGTGTCCCAGCCGGCCTTGCCGCTGGCCGACATCGCGGCGATCGTACGGCCGTGGAAGCTGTGGTCAAAGGTGATGATTTCGTAGCGGTTTTCGCCGGCCGCATTCTTGTTCACCTTGCCCCATTTGCGCGCGAGCTTGAATGCACCTTCGTTCGCTTCTGCACCGCTGTTGGCGAAGAACACGCGGTCGAAGCAGGAGTTATCGGTGAGCAGCGTCGCCAGTTCGATCGAGGGCTCGTTGTAGAAAGCCGGCGACGGGTTGATCAGTTTCTTCGATTGGGCTACCAGCGCATCCTGGATGCATTGCGGCGAGTGGCCGAGACAGTTGACGGCCCAGCCTTGCAGGTAATCGAGATAGCGCTTGCCGGTATGGTCGGTCAGCCACATGCCCTGGCCTTCGACGCAGACGAGCGGCGGGCGATTGGTGATGTACATCAGTTTGTCGACTTCGTACTGGCTGAATTCCATGGCGGCTCCTGAACAGAAATGGCGTATCCGGTATTGATAAAAAAAAAGCCACAGGGTTCGCCTGTGGCTGTGTGGTCAGCAAAAGCTTACACGCGCGGCGTCCCAAGTTGAGGCAGGGCGCTGCGGCGTCGCAAGAGTGTGATGACCGTGTTCATAGCGACCAAGTGTAGGCGCTTTTGCCACAAGCGTCAAAACGTTTTTCCGCCGCTCAGTCCGGATCGGCGATCACGCCAGTCGCCATGTCGGCTTCCGTTGTGAACGCATCGGCGTAGAACTCTTCCGGCGGCAATCCGCATTGTGCGGTGAAGTCCGTCTTGGCTGCATCGACCATCACCGGCGCGCCGCAGGCATAGACCTGATGGTTCGAGAGGTCGGACAAGTCCTGCATGACCGCCTGATGTACGAAGCCGGTACGGCCTTGCCAGTTATCTTCGTCGGCCGCATTGGAGATGACCGGCACATACGTGAAATTCGGCAGCGTGCGCGCCCATTCTGCGCACAGCGTGTGCATGTACAAGTCTTTCGGACGGCGGCCGCCCCAGTACAGCGTCATCGGACGCTCGCTGCCGATATGAATCGCCTGCTCAATGATCGCCTTGATCGGCGCGAAGCCGGTGCCCGAAGCAAGCAGCACCATCGGCTTGTTCGAGTCCTCGCGCAGGAAGAAGGTGCCGAGCGGGCCTTCGAAGCGCAGGATCTCGCGCTCCTTCATCGTGTTGAAGACGTGATCGGTGAAGAGGCCGCCGGGCAGGTGACGGATGTGCAGCGTAATGTGTGCGTCGAGATGAGGTGCATTGGCCATGCTGTAGCTGCGGCGCTTGCCGTCCTTCAGCAGGAATTCGATGTACTGGCCGGCGCGGTATTGCAGGCGCTCGGCGGCGGGCAGCTGCAGCGACATTACGATGACATCGTCGGCGACGCGCTCCAGTTTGGCAACGCGCGTCGGCAGTTTCTTGATCGGAAATTCTCCTACGCCGAGCACTTCGCGCGCTTCCAGCACGATATCGGTGTGCGGCTTGGCGCAGCAGAAAAGAGAAAAGCCGCGCTCGGCATCGGCCGGCGGCAACGCCTTGATCTGGTGCGCAGAGTGCGTCACGTCGCCGGACAGGATCTTGCCGCGGCAAGTGCCGCATGCACCGTTTTTGCAGCCATAGGGCAGGCCGACACCGGCGCGGATAGCAGCAGCGAGAATCGTTTCGTCGGCTTCGCACGTAAATTGCCGACCACTCGGCTGAACCGTCACTTGGAAAGTCATACAATCTCGTTCATGAAAATAGGACACAACGCAGCGCGCATCCCAATAAGCAAGGAGCATGCAACCGGTCGTTTGCGTTTCAGGCGGCCGCGCCTCTTGATTCTTGGCTGCGGCGATATCGGCATGCGATTGCTTCCGCTGCTGCGCGATCGCTTTCGCATCTTCGCGGTGACAACGCAGGCATCGAAACAGGACGAGCTACGTGCAGCGGGCGCGATTCCCTTGCTGGCCGATCTCGATCGACCCGCGACGCTGGCGCGATTGGCGCAACTTGCGACGCATATCGTGCATCTGGCGCCTCCGCAATCCGACGGCGTCATCGATTGTCGTACGCGTAATCTGGTCGCCATTTTACCCGAGCGCGCCCATCTCGTTTATGTGAGCACCACCGGCGTGTATGGCGATTGCGGCGGCGAATTCGTGGAAGAAACGCGTCGCATCGCACCGCGCAATGCACGTGCACAACGCCGTGCCGATGCCGAACGCGTATTGCGTGCCTGGGCGCGTCGTGCGCAAGGGCGTCTTTCCATTTTGCGTGTACCCGGAATCTATGCGGGTGATCGCTTGCCGATCGAGCGTCTTCAAAAGCGATTGCCTGCATTGACTGCCGAAGAAGACGTCTGCACCAATCACATTCATGCAGACGATCTGGCGCATATCGTAGTCGCTGCGCTTCACCGCGGCATGCCCCAGCGCGTGTACCACGCCGTCGACGATTCCAGCATGAAGATGGGCGAGTACTTCGATGCAGTGGCTGACGCAAACGGCTTGCCTCGTCCGCCTCGTCTGCCACGCGCCGAACTGGAGAAACAGGTGACGCCGACGATGCTGTCCTTCATGTCCGAGTCGCGGCGCCTCAGCAATACGCGCATCAAATCCGAGCTCGGTGTGCGACTGCGATACCCGACCGTGGATATCGCATTGCGACGCCGTTA
>DATAHI010000116.1:0-6162 GCA_036263255.1 Oxalicibacterium sp.
TATCCATGCCGTGGCGCAACGTCCGGAATACGTCCGCCAAATAAAATGCCCGCTCGTGCGGGCTTTTTAGCATTCGCCGCTGCAAGCGGCAGGGGTGTTACTGCGTGAATACGAAGTCGTCGCTATCGAGTCTGTGCGAACCGTGACGCACGACGTATTCGCTGCCCAGACGGGCCGCGTTTTCATAGGCCTCGTCTTCCGAGGCAAAGACGCCACCGAAATGCCAGGGATTGTCCATGACCACGCCGTATCCCAGCACCCAACCCGGATTGTTCGGATCGGCGGGGAGATCCTCGAAGTTCGGCAGCTGCTTTGCACCCTGTGATTCCGCAGCGGCACGCGCTTCTTCGTGCGAGGAGAAGCGTGGAGCGGTCTTGCGGAATGGCGTCGTTGCGTCGACCGGGTAATAGACCTCGATGGCCACTCTGTCGTCGATATCTACTGTTTCAATTCTGTACCTGGTCATTGTGGGCCTTTCTAAAAAATATCTCCGCTGCAAGCCGGTCAGGCTTCAACGCCTTGAAGCTCGAATGCAAGCAATGAACCGTTCGCAAGACAAGGATGGGACGACGCGAGGCGGTAGCGGTGCGCGGGGATGTGGATTGATGAGGATTGCGGCAATGCGGTGATGATAAGCCATATCGGCGGCACACTGCCTGCTGGCTCAAGCTTTTTTCCTTGAATTTTTCGCTTGTTCTTGTGCTTGGCCGTGAGCAAGAACAAGGAATGCTGGCTGCAGAGCGCATAGGCTTCATTCGTCGTACCAGGCGCGATCGTCTCCTCCAAGAAGAAAGCACACCGATGCATTCCTATTTCGGCAGATTTTTCTCCTTGAACTTTTTCCAGAGTTTCTCGACCTTTTTCTCATCGCGCGCCGTCAGCGCAGCGAGATAGCCGCGTATGTATCCGGCCACGCCGGCCAGATCGGACTGATCGTCCTGCAGTTCGGTCAGCAGGCGTTCGCCGACTGCCACGTCATTGAGCCAGCCAAGTTTGTCCTGCAGGTCGGACAAGGCGGTGACGTAAGCTTTGGTATCTTTTGACGGGTACAGCGATTGGAAAAATTCGGTGTCGTAGCGCATGCGCTTGGCAGCAATGCGCACGCGATGGCGTGCATGCGTATCGGCTTCATCCAGTTGCCGGCCGCGCTTGCTCAGGCGGCGCTTGTCGTGTTTCAGCATATCGGTCGAGAAGGATTTCAGACGCTTCTTCAGGCTCTTGCCTTCCAGCGCCAGCAGCGGTTCGCGCCATTCGCGGCTTTGCATCCACCGGCTGAATGACAAGACGAGCCGCGTATAGCGCACCGAGCTGATTGCGTGCGCCGCCACGCGATGCAGTTGCGCGGCTTTCTCCAGTGCGGCTTTCTTCACGTCGCCCAGCTCTGCGGCGGTGCCGTCCTGCTTGATCGCGGCGAGGGTTTTGGTGGCGAACACGTCCCAGTCGCGTGCGGTGCTGATTTCGTCGGCCAGCCAATGCAGTTCCTGCCGCAGTGTTTCCGGTACGTCGATCATTTCCTCGAACAAGGCGAGCGCCGAACGCAGCCGCCGCAGGCCGATGCGCATCTGGTGCAGGCAATCGATGTCGTTCGATTGCACCACGCCCGGCGCATTCGCCTGTATCTGCTGCAGGCAGTTGTCGACGATGGCCTCGAACGCCTGTTCGATCGTCATCTTTTTCGAAAGCACGAGGCTTTTTGCCTTGACTGCAACAGATGACGTTTCCGCGCCGAGGGCATAACCGCGCTCCGCCTTGCTGTGGTTGCCGATGCGCATCGGCACGTGTTCGAGCAAAGCGAGCGCGAAGTCGAACAAATGCAGCGGATCGCCCGACGTCAATTCCAGTTCGATTTCGCTGACCGCTTCGCTTTCGTTTTCGTTGGCAATCTTTCCTTCGTCCAGCACGCATTCGACATGATCGCCGGTCGGCAGCCGCAGCTGCCATGTCGTGCGGCGCACCTCAGTGGTGAACAACGGACGCAGATTGCCAGCGAACTTCGGCGACGCGATCAGCGCTTCCCATGGGCCTTCCGCATCGATCAGCTTGCGCAGCGCGTACAGGTCTGGTTCGGGGCCACGCACGGTCGATTCCCATTCGTGGCGCTGGTGCAGTCCGCTGACGACGCTGCCGCCCGCCTTGAGTGTCTGCGTCCAGCGCTTTCCGGCCTTGCGCACCCGAAGCCCGGCGCCCGCGCGGCGAAGCTCGTGGTCGGCGGTATCGAAATAGATCGCGTGCTGCTCCTGTTCCACCGGTTCGGCTTGCGCGTGCTGCTTGATCAAAGGGTGCTGCCTGAATGCCGGAACGTCGTCCGGTGCGATGAGGAGTTTGAGTTCGACTTCCATGCGATCTCTCTTTCGTTTAACAGGCCGTTGTTGTTTGAATAGCTTCGGCACCGTCTACGAAAGCATGTCACACAAATAGTTCAGAATGATGAAATGCAAAAGTCTTCGGTATCCCGATTTCTGCAATCACGTCATCAAATTGTCATGTGACACAGCGACGCGACGTAGTTCTTTGCCATCGATTTCTGCTGCAAGCCCCACGCTTTGTCGATAGAAGGAGACATCCGAAGAAAAAGTCGGGGGCTGACTATAAGCCGGGAAAGGGTGATCGGCTATAGTGTGCGTCCTCCTTTCCGTATCGCCCTCATGAAATCCAGGCTTCCCCGCGTGCTGCTTGCCGCAGCTGCTCTTGCTATCGTTTTGCTCGCGGTTTTTATCGTTCTTCGCAAGCCGATCTATCGCTTCGCCGGCTGGTCGGGGCCGCAGGAGGCGAGTGCTGTTTTATCGCCTGTAGCGACGACACCGTCACTGTACGGGCAAGGCGGCGAAAATGCGCTTGCTATTTATCTCACCGATTGGCGCACGGGTTGAAGACGATCGGCGTGCCTTTCATCGTCACTGATCGCTACGAAGAAGCGCTCAAGCATCGCGTCGTGCTCGCTTATCCCACCATTTCCGGGCGTCTGTTGAGCAAGGAAGCCCTGCAGGCGCTCGCCGCCTTTCCGCGCAACGGCGGCACCTTGATCGGATTCGAAATTCTGGGTGGCGGCCTGAACGAAGTATTCGGCTTCGGCGACATGACCGCGAGCCGCGCGCACAAGACGCTCACACTCACACCGGCGTTCGCCGGCCGTCTGCTGGAAAAGGAAGCCGTCATTCCGCTCGCCGGTCCTTCCGGTGCAATGCCGGCCGAGCAGTTCAGCGTGACGACCGGAAATCCGGTGGCGCGCTATGACGATGGAAGTGTGGCGATCGTGCAGCGCGATTTCGGCCGGGGCCGGACCTATGCCATCGGCTTCGACATCGGCGCCTATCTGACGAAGGCCTACAACGGCAGGCAGGATTACGGCCGCAGCTACATCAACGCATACGAATCGTCCGTCGACAGCATATTGCGGCTGATGCGCCAGCTGTATCGTTCGTCCGAACCGCTGGCTGTCACGCTGTCGACCGTACCGCAGGGAAAATCGGCATCGGTCATCATCACGCACGATATCGATTACACGCGTTCGATCGTCAATGCGATCCGCTATGCCGAGTTCGAGAAGCAGCAAGGCGTTGCCGCCACCTATTTCGTGCAGACGAAATATGTGCGCGACTGGAACGACGATATCTTCTTCAACGAACAGGGTGTATCGCTGACACACCGGCTGGCGGACATGGGGATGGAAGTGGCCAGCCATTCCGTATCGCACTCTCGCAGTTTTGCCGCTTTTCCGCTGGGAACGGGAAAGGAGATGTATCCCGACTATGTGCCTTTCGTGAAAAGCCAGAACGATACGCGCGATGGAAGCATCTTCGGCGAACTGCGCGTGAGCCGCTTTCTGCTGGAGAAAGCCGTTCCCGAGACAAAGGTGCAAAGCTTCCGCCCCGGCCACCTGGCGTATCCGTTCGCCTTGCCGCAGGCAATGCAGGCGGCCGGCTATCGTTTCAGCTCATCGATCAGTAGCGGCACGGCCATGACGCATCTGCCGTTCCAGTTGAACGTCAATCGCGAGAATCAGGCGGAAACGACTATTTTCGAATTTCCCATCACGATCGAGGACGAGTTGCAGCGTCCGATGACGGGCCGCGTCGATGCGGCAATCGATATCCTGCGTCATTTGCAAGCCTATGGAGGATCGTGCACCGTGCTGATTCATCCTGACGTGTTCGATGACAAGTTCGCCTTCCTCCAGCAATTCATCGCGCGCGCCAAAACCATGAACGTGTGGTTCGGTACGCTGGCTCAGTATGGCAACTGGTGGAGCGCGCGGAACGGCGTCACGCTCGACGCGCGGCGTGAGCTCGACGGCTATTCATTGGTACTGAATGCGCAGCAGGCCATTCAAGGGCTTGCGGTGGAAGTGCCAACCGGCTGGAAATTGCAAGCCACGGAGAATGCGATGCAGAAGGGAAATATCGTCTATCTCGATTTGAAAACCGGCAGCAGTTATTTGCGTTTTCATTGATGGCAAATAAAGAAGCCCGCGATCGCGGGCTTTTATTTTCATGAACATCTAGCTTGCCGGCAAAAGCGCCTGTGACAACGAACAGACTTGGGACTGGCGGTTCCGGAACTGATTGCAGAACGCTGCGCTTGCAAACGTGCCTTCGCCTTGGCTCGCTAAGATAGTTGCGGCATGCGCGGTAGAGTGATGGCGAATGTCGTGCCGCCCGCAGCTGTCGACTCAACGAGGATTTTTCCACCATGAGCCTCGACGATTTGCTTGGTGATGAAAAGTCCAATGCCCAAACTTGTTTCACGAGTGTAATCGCCAGAATCGCGTTCGGCCAATCGCACCAGCGGCTCGAATATTGTTACCAGTTTCTGCGGAGCTATGGGTGCACCTTTATTGTGTACGTTGATGACGACATCATTGGCGTCGGTACGTAGAGTGATGCTGACCGGTTCACGCAGGGCGCCGTGCTGCAACGCGTTGCCGATCACATTGGATAAGACCTGTGCAATACGATCCTCGTCGCAAACGCATTCGATATGGTTGCGCATATCAAAGTCTATCTGGCGCTCCGGGTGATGGGTGCGCAGCTCTTCCACTACGTGCAAGCAGATCGCCGAGACATCGGCCTCCCGCGGTTTAATCGGTAATCCAGAACCCAAGTGAGAACGAGTGAAGTCAATCAGATCGCCAATCAGCTTATTCATCCGTTGCCCGCTATTGAACATGCGTGTAGCCAGAAGAACATATTTGCTCGATACATCGGTTGCCCGCATGATGATGCTTGCTGCTGTGATGATTGTTCCTAACGGATTACGGAGATCATGTCCGAGAATTGCCAGGAACATGTTTTGTGATTGCTTAACCATCTTTGCGTACCGCGCGACAGACTCGGCTAATGCCTGGTCGATTGCCTCATTGAAGCGCATCACATCTCTTGCGTCGCTAGCCGAAATGAAATTGCTACTGCTCGCCCAGCGGTGCAGCACGCTTGCGCGCAGAGCCCGATACTCGGATACAAGTTGCTCGATGGTATAGCCGGATAGTAGACGCGCTGCAGCATGCGTTTCGGCCGCCGTATCGTTGCTGCCCCGCGGCGCCTTGCCTTTCGATTTTTCTACTTGCTGTTCTGTTGTTTGAGGGCTGGCGATATCTGCAGCAATAGTTCGCAACATATAGATTGCGTGATTGCGTAACGCTACGTCATCCATTGTGAGTGCCGGCGGTTCAATCGTTCTGGCGAAATCCTCCCAGTCCTGCAGAATCGGTTCCAGGTTGTGAAGGATGAAGTCAGAGAGGCGTACAGGTGTTTGCGAGGGCATTATGGTCCTGGTTCTCCTTTTCCCATGGTGAGAGAAGCGAGCCAAACATCATAACAGCGAAGAATTGCAGAGCCGCAGAAATTGGTGGAACGTCAGCGTTGCTAAAGAAAATACGGTTACCGCGATTCTCGTCGTCGGTTCAACGCTGCAGCTGGAGGATGGTCGCGGCGGGCACTGAATCTGTTGTAATGTGGCTCGATTGCACGTAGGTATTCCGGCCGTATCGCTGTAAGACAGTGACAACTGTCCGCTATTCGCTTCCCTTGTTGTCTGATAAGACTTAACTTGGGTGAATGGCTTTAGATTCTGGGGCAAGTATCATGATCCTGTACGCACTAGAAGACGCCGGACTCATTACATTAGGCCGGCTGCGAGGCGGGCGTTACGTGATTCAATACAGCG
>DATAHI010000117.1:0-9076 GCA_036263255.1 Oxalicibacterium sp.
GCGAATATTGTGCGGGCGCAGTTCGGCGTGCATCGCGTGCGACAGCCCGAGCAGGCCCCACTTGCTGGCGTGATAGGCCGAAGCGTTCGGCCATGCGCGCTTGGCGGCGGTCGACGCGATGTTGATAATGTGGCCGCCGCCCGACTGCTTCATGTGCTCGGAAGCGAATTTCGCGAGCAGGAAAGGGCCGTTCAAGTTGGTGTTGATGACACGCAGCCAGTCGGCGGTGCTCAGTTCACCCATGGGCAAGGTCTTGTCGGTGCCGGCATTGTTGATCAGTACGTCGAGTCGGCCGAACTGCTTGACGGTATCGGCAATCGCCTGTTCTGCCGCAGCAGGATCGCCGACATCGAAGCCCATGCCGTGCACGCGGCCGCCATTGGCTTCCAGCGTTTCCGCAAAGCCCGCTGCGCGATCCGGCAGATCGCCGACTGCGACGTTGGCACCGGAGGCTGCCAGCAAACGGCACAGCGCTGCGCCCAGGCCGCTGGCACCGCCGGTCACGAGTATCGTTTTGCCCGACAGGCTTTGATCCTTCATTTCGGCCAGGCCGAGGGTTTCCATCATGTTTCCCATGTCATGTTTCCTGTAACGAGTTGAAATTCGGTGCCAGCGCGGTCGCCTGCATGGCAGTCGACACACCGGCGGTGGAAGCGAGCACGGCCGTCTGGCTGGCCAGCTTTTCGTAGATCGCGGCGATCCGTTCGGCGACGCTCTTCCAGGTATAGAACTGGTGGACGTGCCTGCATCCCGCTTCCCCCAGCGCGCGCGCGTGCTCCGGATCGTCATGCAATAGCGCCAGTCGCTCGGCCAGCGCCTGAGGATTTTTCGGCGGCACCAGATAGCCGGTATTGCCTTCGAGCACAGTGGTCTTGATGCCGCCGACTGCCGAGCCGATCACCGGCGTCGCGCAGGCCATCGCTTCCAGCGGCGTGATGCCGAAGGGTTCGTACCACGGCGTGGTGACGAAGACATTGGCGGCGCTGTAATATAGGCTCAGTTCGTTGCGTGCCTTCTGGCCGATGAAGTCGACTTGCGACTGCAAGCCGAGCGATGCACTCAATGCCATCAGGCGCGCGAGCTCGGGGCAGTTCTCCAGTGGCCGGTTCGGCGCGTCGCCGCCGACCACCAGCAGGCGCGCGCGGACATGGTGCTGATCGCGCAATACGGCGAGGCTTTCGATCACGTTGTCCACGCCCTTGCGCGGCACCATGCGCCCGAGTTGCAGCACGACGAATTCGTCCGCGGACAGACCGAGGCGTTGCCGTGCCTGTTCGCGCATCGGTCGCAACTCATGCGGGTCGAAGCCGCAAGGGACGATGTCGATGTTGCGGCGCGAGGCGCCGTAATGGCGTTCCATGTCCAGCCGATCCTGCGGGCATTCCGCGATGATGCGATCGGCATCCTGCATCAGGGCTTTCTCGATGGCGATGCGCTCGGCCGGAAAGCCGTCGGCGGCACCCTGGCACAGCCGACGGATCAACCCGAGCGCATGGAACGTGATCACATAGGGGATGCCGAGCGCTTGCTTGACCTGCTGCGCCACCAGGCCGGACATGAAGAAATTTGCGTGCAGCAGGTCGTATGCCGTCTCCTCGTTGCGCGCGAATTCGATCATGAAGCGCGCGAACGAAGACATGTAGGGGAGCAGTTGTTCCTTGGGGATGGTACGCGGCGGACCGGCGTTGACGTGGATCACGCGCACCTTGTCGCGCCAGCGTACGATCTGCTTTTGCGAGATCGAATCGCGGCGGGTGAATACATCCACCTCGTATCCGAGTCGGGCCAGTTCGGTTGCGACATGCGCGACATAGACGTTCTGTCCGCCGGAATCGATGCTGCCCGGCGCAGCTAGCGGAGAAGCGTGCTCGCTGACGAGTGCGATCTTCAGCATGGTGACAATCCTCCGATGACGTGATGCGAACCCTGCTGCATGTGTGCGCATGGCAGCGCCATCGTGGCAAACGAGCGTCGCGCAGAAGCGAGACTGGGACATAGTGCCGCACGATGGAAGAAGGCGTGCGGCGTATCGAGCACGGCGGGTGTGCAGGAGAATTTCATGCGGCCGCTCCCAGCCAGGGTTTGCCGGCTTGCTCGCCGACCGCCTTCTTGGTCAGCGCCCGCAGGAACATCACGATGGAACCGGCAAACGCTTCGTCGAACCAAGGATCGGCACCGCTGACGGCGACGATGAAGTCGTGCAGTACGACGCCGCCCCACAGTAGAGAATCGCCTTCGGTCAGCAGATGCGGCTTGTGCTGCTGCACGATGTGCGTATCCATGCCGGTGCGCCAGCTCAATTCCGCCTTGCCGCGGGCGAATTTCGCGTAATCGGCATCCCACTTGGCTGGATCGCCGACCGCGTGCTCGTACAGGATCGCTTCGGCGAAGCTGCCGTGCGCCGGCGTAAAGCCGGGCCGCATGATGACGATGTACAGAAAGCCGCTGGCACCGGCTTCGCGACTGTTCATCGATGCCTCGATTGTGGGTAGGCAAAGTTGTACTGCATGTTTCGCCAGTGCGGTATCGACGAAATAGCTGGTATAGCCCTGCATTACATCCCTCCTGTGATGAGACGCTTCGAGAGTCGACGGCACTCTCGCAATGACAATTGCGTCCCGTGTTCCGTGTCTGTTCTTTCAGGCAGCGCAGGCGCGCGGCGCGTTGATTCCGGTGACTTCTGCCAACACGGCGTGCCAGTCGGAGACGAAACGGCCGATGTTGAAACGTTCCATTGCACGCTGCCTTCCCTGTTCGCCGATCCGGCGCGCGAGCTCCGGATCGCGCAGCAGGTCGTGCATGCGGTCGATCAGGGCTGGCACATTCGTGTCCGCGAAGCCCGATCTGCCGTTCTCGATCACGGTCGCCATCTCGGTGGTCGCCAGTGCAACCATCGGCACACCGATCATCATCGCTTCGATGACGGCAAGACCGAGACTGGTGTAGCGAATCGGATTGAAGACAAACCGATAGTCGGCCGTGAACGCCGGCAAGCGATCGTGCTGCACTTCGCCCAGACCACCGAGCGCTTCCGCGCCCATGCCGACCAGATCGAGCGGGACCTGTTCGCGCGCTCTTGCGAACACATCGCCGCCAAGCCGGCGTCCGCGCGTGGCAAGGTTGTTGATGACCACCAGGCCGCGTTCGAGATTGCCGCGATAACGCACGTTGTCAGGCACCATCACACCATGTTCGATCACGCGCACGGGCGTCTGTCCGCTATCCCACATAAGCGCATTAAAATGGGTCACGTGCACGAGCATCACATTCGATGCATCGACGGGATGCCGCATGTCGGTCGGATGTTCGCGCGGCGTGTCGTGTTCGATGTAGATTTGCGGAAGCGCGCGCTGCGTTTCTGTCAGATACTCGAAACGGTCGCGCAGATATTGATGGTCGTCCTGATAGAGGATGCAGTCGAATTGCCGATTTCTGATTTCGTCGGCAGGCATGTCGATGACGTTGTCGCCCCACGGCATGTGTCCGCATCGACCGCCATATCCGGGCGGGCGGCCCGGTTTGGAAACGACATGGAAATTGTGCGGCGCCTGGCTGAGGTAGTAGAGATAGCTGCCGTGCGTATGCCAGGTCAGGATGTTCAGGGGCCGCATGATTTCCTTTCAGTAGGTGGCGATCAGTGAAGCTCGGCTGCTTCTTCCGGATGTTCTGTTGCACGCGCTGCGTTGTCCCTGTCCATACGCTGCTGCAACAACCAGAGCCGCGAATAGAAACCGCGCTTCTTCAACAAGTCTGCATGGCTGCCTCTCTCAACAATGTGTCCGCGTTCGAGTACGAGGATCTCGTCTGCATCGACAATCGTCGACAGACGATGCGCAATGATGAGAGTGGTTCGATTCATCGATAATCTGTTGAGTTCCCTCTGTATCGCGTGCTCCGAATTGGAATCGAGCGCGGAGGTCGCTTCATCGAAGATGAGAATGGGCGGGTTCTTCAGCATTGCACGGGCAACCGCGATGCGTTGTCTTTCTCCACCGGAAAGCTTTACGCCGCGCTCGCCGACCATGGTGTCGTACTGTTGCGGCAGCGATTCGATGAATTCGTGTATGTGCGCTGCCTTGGCCGCAGCGATCACTTCTTCATGAGTGGCGCCGACGCGCCCGTAGGCAATGTTGTAGGCGATGGTGTCGTTGAACAGCACCGTGTCCTGCGGCACCACACCGATGGCCTGCCGCACGCTGTCGGGCCTGACGGTTGCAATGTCCTGGCCATCGACCAGAATGCGCCCCTCGACCGGATCGTAGAAACGAAGCAGCAGTCTGGCGAGCGTCGATTTTCCGGAGCCGCTGCCGCCTACCACTGCCAGCGTCTTGCCGGGCGGTATGCGAAAGCTGATGTCGAAGAGGATGGGGCGCTTCGCTTCGTAATGAAAGCCGACATGGTCGAACACGACTTCGCCACCGTTCGTGTGCAATGCCGGCTGCGATGGAATCTGTGCGATCTCCGGCTTCTCTCGCAGCAGCGAGAACAGCCGCTCGACGTTGACCCATGCGTCCTTCACTTCACGGTACACGAATCCCAGCGCGTTCAACGGCAGGCAGACCTGCAGCACATAGGCATTGATCAGCACCAGGTCGCCGACCGTCATCGTGCCGCGATAGACGGAATCGCCGGCGAGCAGCATGATGGCCGTCACGCCGACACCGATGATCGCGCTTTGCCCCACATGCAGAATGAAGAGCGCCTTCTGGTTGCTGATCGCGGCTTCGCTCCAGCGCACCATGATGCTCTGGAAGCGTTGCGACTCCAGCGATTCATTCGTGAAGTACTTGATCGTATCGGTGTTGATGAGACTATCGGTGAGCCGGCTCTTGGCGTGCGAGTCGAGCTTGTTCACGCGACGCTGGTAAATGGTTCGGCGTGCGGTGAAATAGACGGTGAAGCCTGTATAGGCAATGAAGGTCATGGCGATGATCACCGCGAACCAACCGCTGTAGCGCGCCAGCATGATGGAGAGCACCATGCCGATTTCCACCACCGTCGGTACCAGGGTGAAGAGGCCGGCGCCGAGCAGGAAGGAAATGCCGGAAGTGCCGCGATCGATGTCAGGGAGCAGGCCACCCATCTGGCGCTGTGCATGAAAGCGCGCGCCTAGCTGATGCAGATGGGCAAAGGTGCGCTGTGCGTACGTGGCGACCGTGCGCTGCGATACGCGTGCAAACAGCAGATCGCGCAGCTCGTTGAACAGCGTGCTGGCGAAACGCAGTACCGCGTATCCGATCAGCAGGTATGCGGGCAATGCATGCAATTGTTCCGGATGCGACAACTGATCGATGATGCGCTTGAGCATCAAGGGCACCCATACCGTCGTCACTTTTGCCAGAATCAGGAAGACCATCGAGATCGCGATGCGCCAGCGATAGGCGTACAGCAGACTCCACAAGTCTGTGGCAATGTTTTCGCCGTCGCCGTCGTGGCGACGCCAAAGTGCCAGGCGCTCGTTGCTGCTCGAAATCGCGCGTCGCTTTTTCATTCCTGAAACGTTTCCCTGAAGAGATGCATCAGACAAGGGCACCGGAACTATTTGCAGCACGCCGATTCCCATCGCTCGGACCATGCACTGCAAGCTTCTTTTGCAGATAGCAGGATTACCGCTTTGGTTCCGTGTCGCGGGACACCGGACGAATGGGATATGGACGGAAATCTTTACGAGGAAAGCGCAACTGTTTCCCTGCTGCAGCAGAGCGACATCCGACGCGTCGCTGTCTTTCGTGCATTGCAGCTAGGCGACATGCTGTGCGCAGTGCCGGCCTTGCGCGCGTTGCGCGCCGCCTTGCCGCACGCGCATATTGTTTTGATCGGCCTGCCTTGGGCAGAACAGTTCACGCGCCGCTTTCATCGCTACATCGATGCGTTCCATGCCTTCCCCGGACATCCGGCTTTTCCCGAACAGCCGGCCGACGAGGAGGCGCTGCAGCACTTTTATCGCGCGATGCATGCAGCGCAATTCGATCTGGCGCTGCAGCTGCATGGCAGCGGAGAGATCAGCAATGGCATCGTCGCGCAATTCGGCGCACGACAAAGCGCGGGCTATGCCAGCGACGGCAGTGCGTTACTAGATGGCCGCCGTTATTTTCCTTATCCGTACAGTGGCCCGGAATCCCTGCGCCTGCTGCGGCTGACGACGCTGTTGGGCGCGCCGCAAGCCGGCAAGCATCTTGAGTTTCCATTGGATGAAGACGATTGGGACGAACTGCGGCGCAGCGGTCTGGCCGCGGGTCTGGTGGCGGGAAGCTATTTCTGCGTACATCCTGGCGCGCGTTTCCGCGACAAGTGCTGGCCTCCGCAGCACTTCGCGCGCGTGGCCGACGCATTGGCCCAGGAATTCGGCCTGCAGGTCGTGCTGACCGGTTCGGCAAAGGAAGCCGACCTGACACAGGCGGTGGCCAGCCATATGAAAAGCCGAGTCGTCGACACTGCTTCACCCTTGTCTATCGGTGCAATGGCGGCCTTGATGAGCGGCGCACGGCTGTTGCTCAGCAACGATACGGGTGTGTCGCATATTGCTGCCGGCTTGCGCCTGAAAAGCGTGGTGGTTTTCAACAAGGCGGATATCACGCGTTGGGCGCCGCTGGATTCGCGCCTGCATCGTTGCATTCGTGACCCTGGCGGCGAGAGATTAAACGATGTGCTCGAACAGGCGCGTGCCTTACTAGCCGATGCCGACTAGCAAAGCGTAGCGAACCAGTCCAGCTCATCTTTTTGACTTCGTCGATGCCGACGTCATCGACGAACGACACTTCGTGCGCGCATTGCCTGCGTCGGTTCTCCTCGCCGCACACCGGACAATGCCGATCGGACCGGGCCGATCGCGCAGGAATTCCCAATGCCATGCGCGGCCGAGAAAGACGATATGCGCGTACGGATAGCGCTGTCGCAACGCATGCAGCGCAGGCGGGGAAAAAACATAGTCGCCGATCGCGTTCGGCCGCAGCACCAGCATGCGCCGCACTTCTTCCGCGCGCAGAGATATCGGCGCCACCTTCACTTGCCCGGCGCGCCGGCTTCCGTTTCGCGCGGCATGCCCTGCGGCCACAGGACCTTGGGGGCGTCGACCCCGCGCGTCGTGACCATGGTCGGCAATTCCATGTGATAGGCGCCGGAAGGGGCGATGCCGCAACCGCCGTAGCGCTCCATCACCTGAAGCTGGGCGAGCACGTCCTCGCCGCAGTGTTCGGGCGGCAGCTTGTGCCAGAAGTCGAAGCCATCCGCGTCGCGCAGCTTGGCAGTATCGAACAGCACGCAACCGCCGACCCACGCCACGCGATAGACACGCGTGTTGGTCCGGTCAGTTCAAGCTTTTGCTGCACATGAAACAGGTTGGCAGTACTGTGGAGATGATGCCGCTCCCAGGCAGGGGTATTGGGCGCGACCAACTCCGGTTCGACCTTGCCTTCCCAGAACTCGATGTGTTGATGTTGCAGCCGCGCGGTGTCGATGTGGTTCAGACCGTGCGGGGCACTGCCGACGAAGCCGCAACCCTGGTCGGCGATGGTACGGTGCATGCGCTCGATCAAATCGCGTTCCAGCAACACATCGTCATCGAGAAACAGGCAATACGGTGCATTGACCTTGGCCAGCAGAAAGGCGCGCTGTTCCGCCATGCCGCGCCGCGGCAGGTGCGTCCAGGTTTGCACAGGCCGGCCCGTCGCGTTCATGAAGCGCAACACGGCAAGGACTTGCGGGTTTTGCAGAATGCCGTCGCCTTCCGATTGATCGGATACCAGGATACGCAGATCCGGCATCGTCTGTCCTGCCAGCGAGATCAGCGTTGTCGCAAGCGTGTGCGGACGGTTGCATGTAGGGATCAGGACATCGACGCGTGCGTTCACTGCATCGCCTCGGCCGGGACTACAGCTTGCGATTGTCCGTATAGATAGGGATTGAGGGTCGGATCGTTGTACATCTTGAACTGGCGGTACACCTTGAAGTACGCGTCGCCGGCCGCCGCCTCCGTCAGCAATCGATCCAGGCAGAACACCAGATCGTCCCGCTGCGTGCGCAAGCGTTGCAGCTTTGCACGGCAACGCTCGATATGCTCGGCGTCCGCGTCATGGCGTTCGGTTTGCTCGCGCATGTGGAAGATTTTCAGCGACAGTATCGACAGGCGATCGATCATCGCGCCCGCCGTTTCGCTATTCAAACGCGCATGCGCCTTCGGCGTGACCTCGGCCAGGGCGGTCAAGATCGCTTCATCGAGCGCTTCGACTGCGTCGTTGCGTTTCTGGTTGTGTTGGTCGATCAGACGTTTGCTGGCAGCAATCTGCTCGGCGCCGACGTCGGTGCGGCGCGCCTTGTCTTCTTCGTTCCAGAGCAAGGTGTTGTATCGATGATTGGCAGCAATGCTTGCCCACACCGGCGATGCATTTTCTTGCTGCACTTCGCCGCCTTGTTCCAGCTGGCGATCGTGAAAACGCGTGATCGATAGACCGTCGATACCTTGCAACATGTTTTTCTCTCTCGAATAGTGGCAGCGGATTCGAGAACCGTGACGCGTCGAAGTTCCTCGCCCGGAAGCGTGGCGCGAGGCAACGTCGCTTTAAAGCATGGAGGTGGCAGGGAAGTATTTTTCTTCCGCAGCCTGCAGCGGCGCGTCGATGTACACGTTGCGAAAATAGTCGATGGTGCGGCGCAAGCCTTCCTCTATCGCAACTTTCGGTTCCCATCCAAGCCTGTCGCGTGCGAGCGCAATGTCTGGCTTCCGTCGCACCGGATCGTCGCTCGGTAGCGGCATGAACTGCAGCGGGGAACGTGAATCGCACATCGCGATGATGGTTTGCGCCAGTTCCAGCATCGTGTACTCGGCAGGGTTGCCCAGATTGACCGGGCCGCAGAAATCGTCGGGGCTGCTCATCAGGCGATCGAATGCCACGATCAGATCGTCGACATAGCAGAAGGAGCGCGTCTGCTGTCCGTCGCCATAGATCGTGATCGGTTGATGCTGCAACGCCTGCATGATGAAGTTCGAGACTACACGGCCGTCGTTCGGGTGCATGCGCGGCCCATAAGTGTTGAAGATGCGCGCAATCTTCACTCGCATGCCGTGCTGGCGCCGGTA
>DATAHI010000118.1:0-2373 GCA_036263255.1 Oxalicibacterium sp.
TTGGTGAACATCAGCGTCGGATCGTTGCCGGGCACCAGCGGGCTGGACGCGACAATGGTGTGACCTTTCGACTCGAAAAACTTCAGGAATTTTTCCCGGATGTCGGACGATTTCATGTTTTATCTGGATGAAAAAGGGGCGAATATCGCAAACCGTTGATTATACGTGAGGCGGCACGCAGGCCGGAAAGGGAAAAAGCCCGCGGACGGCAATCGGCGGGCTGGATACGAAACATGCTGCCGCTGTTCAACTGGATGAACAGCGGCGAGGCGGATGCCGCTTACATGGTGATTACACGCCGCGCTGCGCGTCGTGCTTCTGACGGAAGATGCGACGGGAATCGCGGTTCTCGGTGCGCTGGATGCGATGCTGCTCGGCTGCGCTCACGTGGCCGTTGCGGCCGGCGCGCGCTTCCTTGCGTTCGACATGGCCTTGCGCACGTTCCATGCGCGCTGCCTCGCGGCTATTCAGCGAACCGTTCTGCACGCCATTCTCGATGCGTTTTTGCTGGTTCACGTTGCGCTGCACGTCGGCCTGCATGCGCTTGCTTGAAGCGGAATTCGGATTGCCGACCTGGCCGTCATGCTTTTGCGCGCTGATGTCGCGGCTGACCTTGTTCTGCATGGTTTGGATGCGGTTCTGCTCGGCCGGGGTCATCGTGCCGTCCTTCATCGCCTTCGCTTCGGCGCGGCTCACATGCGCTTCTTCGTGTTCGAGCTTGGATGCTTCACGCGTCGTCAGCTGGCCGGACTTCAAGCCGTTCTCGATACGCTGCTGCTGATGGACGTCGCGCTGCAGATCGTTGTTGGTCGCAGTCTGTGCAAACACCGGCAGGGTCAGGAAAGCCAGCACCATTGCGGGGATCAGTTTTTGAGTTTTCATCGTCGCCTCAATATAAAAGTGGTTGATACGGCTCATGAGCAAGCGCCCACGCCACCATTAACGAGGACGACGGGAAACGGGTGACGACGGCGATGTAAGCTGCGTAACAGAAAGTAACGCCGAAAGTAACGGCGAAAATAAGGTAGGCCGCGCCGCGGCGCGAATCAGCCGAAGCGCGGACCGATCAGGTCGATACGATCGGTGCAGATTGCGTTCACGCCCCAGGCAAACAACTCGCGCGCACGTTCCGGTTCGTTGACCGTGTAGCAGAACAGGCCGATGCCGGCATCCCGAATGGTGCGCGCCTGCACCTCGGTCAGCTTGCGGTAGTTGGTATCGATGGCAACCGCGCCCAGCGTATCGACGCGTTCGCGCCAGTCGTCCGGCACGCCGTCCAGCAGCAGCGCGCGCGGAATGCCGGGCGCGGCGCGCTGCGCCGCACGGATAGCCTCGAATGAGAAGGAAGAGAACAAAGGCAGCATGGCGCGCGACGGATCGTCCGCGTCGAGCGCCAGCAGATCGGCGAACAGGCGCTTCGTGTATTGCGCGACTACGCGCCCGGTCGCTTCTTCAAACCCGGGCACCGGCTTGATTTCCACATTCATCCAGATCTCGTTGTCGCGACAGAAGGTGGCGACCTGCTCGTAGGTCGGCACACGCTCGCCGGCAAACGCCTGATCGAACCAGGCGCCCGCATCCATCTGCGTCAACGCATGCGACGTGTAGTCCGCCACGCTGCCGGCCCCGCTGACGGTGCGGCCCAGCTTGGGATCGTGCATGACGACCGGGACGCCATCCTTCGCCAGCATCACGTCGAATTCGACCGCGCGGAAACCGTGCGATACGCCGCAGCGGAATGCGGCCAGCGTGTTTTCAGGAGCGAGGATGCCGCCGCCGCGATGCGCGATGATTTTAGGATAGGCCCACATGGAATCGATGGAAGCAGATAGTCAGGGTAAGTTCGAATAAACGCAAAAAAGTTCAACCCGGCAATATTCCTTTAACACAAGGAGTGTATTGTTCGACAGAATACGTCGATACGCGAACGGCTGCAGCCGCTGGCACTCGTACCATCGCTTATACAATTTGCATGCCATCGTGATTCGACAGGAAAAACGCATGACCCATTTCGACTGGACCAATCCTTATCCTTCGATCCGCCACCCGCTGTTTGCGCGCAATGTCGTGGCGACCTCGCAGCCGCTGGCCGCACAGGCCGGGCTGCGCATGCTGCTCAAGGGCGGTAATGCCGTCGACGCTGCGATCGCCGCCGCAGCCGCAATCACGGTAGTAGAGCCGGTATCCTGCGGCTTGGGCAGCGACGCCTTTGCACTGGTTTGGGACGGCGCGCAACTGCATGGCCTGAACGGGTCCGGCCCCGCACCGCAAGCGTGGACGCCTGCCTACTTCAAGCAGAAGCACAACAATCTGGTGCCGGAACGCGGCTGGGGTTCGGTGACCGTGCCGGGCGCCGTCGCGAGCTGGGCCGCG
>DATAHI010000119.1:0-13802 GCA_036263255.1 Oxalicibacterium sp.
GACGCGGGGCGTTCGTGCTCATTGCTGACGCGCCCCGTTCGCGGCCTGCTTGCCGGCCTTGCCGCTGCTACTACTGCTGTTCGCGGCAATGATTTCTGCCACGCGTGCAGCAGCTTCCTGCCCCGCCTTGTCGAATACGGCGGTCTGGTAAGCCGGCGAATTGCGGCCGGTCACAGCACCGGTCAGCGAGTTGCCTTCGTCATTTGCGATATCGACCTCGACATCCATCGACAGGCCCACGCGCAGCGGATGTTCCTGCAATTCCTTTGGATCAAGCGCGATGCGCACCGGGATGCGTTGCACGACCTTGATCCAGTTGCCGCTTGCATTCTGAGTGGGCAGCAGCGCGAACGCGGCTCCGGTGCCGGCTGAAAGGCCAACGACCTTGCCGTGATATTCGACCTTCCCGCCATACACGTCGGATTTCAACGTTACCGGTTGACCGACACGCATCCTAGCCACCTGCACCTCCTTGAAGTTGGCATCAACCCACAGTGCATTCAGCGGAACGACCGACATCAGCGGCATGCCGGGCGCAACGCGCTGGCCGACCTGCACCGACCGCTTGGCGATGAAACCGGTCATCGGTGCGGGCAGCGTATTGCGCGACAGCGTCAAATAGGCCGCTTGCACCTGCGCCGCAGCGCGCTGCACATTCGGATGGTTCTCGATCGAAGTACGATCGGTCAGTGCCTGGTTGGAGGCGAGCTGCTCCCGTGCCGCCTGCAAGGCCGATTCGGCGGCCTGCACCGCGGTACGCGCGTGCTCCAGTTCCTCCTTGCCGACCGCGCCGGTACCGGCGAGTTCTTGTCGGCGCGCCAAGTCGGCGCGTGCCTTTTCCAGGTCGGCACTGCGCAATGCAACGTTCGCGGTGTAGGTGTTGTTGTTGACGAACAGCGTGCGCACTTCGCGCACAGTTTGCGCCAGCTGCGCTTCAGCCTGATCGAGCGCGACTTTTGCATCGCTGTGGTCGAGCTCGATCAGCGGCTGGCCAGCCTGCACCAGCTCGGTGTCATCGCCATGGATCGCCACCACCGTGCCCGATACCTGCGGCGTAACCTGCACCACGTTGCCGCTGACGTACGCATCGTCAGTGCTTTCATAATGCCGCGCAAAGAAGAACCACCACAGGCCGTACAGAATCAGCACCAGCAGCAATACCAGCGTGATGATGATCAGTCGGCGGCGGCGCTTGCCGTTACCCTTGTTTTGCTCGTTAGCTTCCTGCGCATTTGGAGTTGTTGTCGGAGTCGATGTCATGATGCGTTTCTCGCAGAAGATGGATTCGATGCGGTGTTGTTTTCTTGTTGTGGCGCTTGACCTTGTGCGGCCCCCTCGTTGAAGCCGCCGCCAAGAGCCTTGATCAGGCTGACGCGCAGCACGCTTCCCCGTGCGCGCAAATCGAGGGCTTGCCTTTGCTGCTGCAGCAGTGTCATTTGCGCTGCCAGCGCAGGCAACATGTTGGTGGTGCCGACGCGTTCACGCTGCTGAGCGAGCTGTAGATTGCCGGCCGCCGCCTCGGTCGCGTGTTGCTGTTGTTCGTTCTGCTGAGTCAGCGCACGCAGCGATTGCACCTGGTCGGCCACTTCATGCAGCGCATCCGTCAGCGCTACGTTATAGGTGGCGACGCGGCTGTCATATTCCGCCACGCGCTGCTTCAGTCCGGAACGCAAGGTATGGCGCGCGAAGATCGGCATGGTGATCGCCGGACCGGCACCGACCACGCGGCTGTCGGCCTGCAGAAGCTTGTTCAAGCCCAGGCTGTTAAAGCCGGCGAAGGCCATCAGGTTCACATTCGGGTAGAAGGCCGTTTTCGCAACGTCTATGTCGCCCTGCGCCGCCTCGACCTGCCAGCGCGCCGCAACGATATCCGGCCGACGCCCCAGCAAATTCAGCGGCAAAGCGTCCGGCAACGCAATCGCCGCGTCGGCCGGCAAGACCGGTCGTGGAATCTGCAGGCCACGGTCCGGGCCCTGTCCGAGCAATGCGGCAAGCTGGTTGCGCGTCAAGGCGATCGCTTCCTGCAATTGTTCGTGCTCGGAACCCAGATTTGCAAGTTGCTGGCGCGTCTGCTGCGGCTCGGATTTGGCATCGAGGCCGGCCTTGTAACGCAGTTCACGCAGCTGCGCGATCTTGCGGTTGACTTCCAACTGCTGCTCGTTCAGATCAAGCTGCGCATACTGGCGTGCCAACTGGATCCATGCCTGCGCCACCGAGGTCGCAATCACGAGACGCGCGTTGTACTGTTCGGCCTCTGCAGCACGGTCTCGCGCCAGGGCGCTGCGCAATTCAGCGCCGTGCTTATCCCAGAAGTCGAAGTCGTACGAAAAGTTCAGCGTCAGCGAATTATCGGAATCATAGGTCCCCGCGTACGGCGGCGGAATGATGTAGTTCTCACTGAAGCGCTGATAGGTGCTGGAAAAGCGCGCCGAATAGCTCGGATTCTTGCTCGCATCCGCTGCTTCGATCATCGCTTGCGCAGCGGCCACACGTGCTGCGGCTACCTGCAGATTCGGATTTCCTGCAATCGCTTCATCGATCAGCGACTGCAGCGGCGCGCCGCCGATCTGCTGCGCCCACGACACGTCCGGCCATTGGCCGTGCTGCTCCGGCAGCGATTCACTGGCCGCGTATTGCGCTGGTTCGCGCAGCTTGCCACTGGGCTCGATGCCCTTGTAGCTCGCACAGGCGGTCAACAGCACTGCGACACAACTCGCCGTTACGAAGCTGCGGAAAGAACGCGGCATTGAATTGGATAAAGAATGGTTCATCTTATGTTCCCGCCCCTGATCATTTCGCTTCTTGGTTACCAGTCTCGGCCGGCACTTCGGCTGCCAGAAACTTGCGCAGCAAGGTCTTCAACAATGCGACCTCCTCCGCACTGAAGTCAGCGAAATTCCGGTTCAGCACTGCGCCATACAGATTCGGCAGTTGATCCGCCAGCTTGGTGCCCTCATCCGACAACTTCAGATTAATGACGCGGCGGTCGTCGCTGCGCGGCAAGCGCACGATCAGGCCGCGTTTCTCCAGTCGGTCCAGCATGCGCGTAATCGATGCCGAATCGATGTAAAGCTCCCGCGCGAGTTCTGCCGCCGTTGAAAATTGGCCGGAATGCAACATCAACACGATGCTGCCTTGCGCTTGCGTAATGTCATACGGGGCCAACGCGATATCGACCGCCTTGGCCAGCTTGATCTGGGAACGCTTCAGCAAATAGCCAACGCTCTCTTCCACACACCACGCCCCGGAGGGAAACATCTTCTTGAAATCCGTCATAGTATCTGCCTCATCAATAACCACCCGGTCAATAATTACCTCAGCAATTACTGCCTAAGCAGCAATATAGCAGAACTTTTCGGAATCTGCACGACGGAACATTTATGACCTCCGGCTCTCAGAAAGGAGAGCGAATGCTGCTGCGCATGTGCGAGCAATGCAGGGGAGAAGGCATGGGATCAATACATATCGGCATCTCTGGATGGCGCTATGCCGGGTGGCGCGGTGTTTTCTATCCGCCGAAGCTGCCGCAAAAGCGCGAGCTCGAATTCGCTTCGCGGGCACTGGCGACCATCGAAATCAACGGTTCGCATTACGCGTTACAGACACCGGCCAGCTATCGCGCATGGTACGAAGCGACGCCACCGGGCTTCGTTTTTAGCGTAAAGGCGCCGCGCTACATCACGCACATTTTGCGACTCAAGGATGAACGTTCATTCCAGGCGATCATTAATTTCCTCGCGTCCGGCCTGTTCAACCTCCGTGAAAAACTCGGTCCTATCTTGTGGCAATTTCCGCCAAGCCTGCGCTTTGACGAAGCGCGCTTCGAGGCCTTCCTCCGTTCGCTGCCCGCCGATACCGACGAGGCATCGGCACTCGCACGCCGTCACGACGAGCACGTACGCAATGTAGAAACCGCCATCGACGAGCCACGGCGCATGCGGCATGCAATCGAGATCCGCAACGACAGCTTCTGCGACGAGCGCTTCATCGCACTGCTGCGCAAGTACAAGGCAGCCTTCGTCATTTCGGACGCCGTGGCTGACTGGCCGTACGCGGAAGATATGACCGCCGACTTTACGTACATGCGCCTGCATGGCTCCGAAGTGCTATATGGGGGCGAATACACCGATCAGGCGCTGGATCGCTGGGCACAACGCGTGCAGGTTTGGGCTGCCGGGCGAGAGCCCTCGGATGCGAAACGCATCGGCAAGGTGGCAAAGGAAAGCAGCGGGCGAGACGTGTACTGCTACTTCGATAACGATCAGAAGGTACGCGCCCCATTCGATGCTGCCCGACTGCAGAATCGCCTCCTTGGCAAGATGCCAGCCGGCGACCATACATCGCTGCAGCAATCACTATGGGCCGCCGAAGAACTAAAGGTGCTGCTGATGCCACGCAAATCGGCGCAACGCAACGCGGCCAAACCACTTCCAATCCACGACACGAACGACCAAGTACTGGTCGGCGCTGCTACCGCCAGCAATGACGGCGCGCTAAAATAAGCCCTTTCACGCATCCTTCGCGGCTTTGGCGACCCAAGGCCGTTTTTATTTGCCATGACCGTCCGTACCCGTTTTGCCCCCAGTCCCACCGGCTATCTTCACGTAGGCGGCGCGCGCACCGCGCTGTTCTCCTGGGCCTACGCCCGTCATTTCGGCGGCACCTTCGTGCTGCGCATCGAAGATACCGATCTTGAACGTTCGACGCCGGAGGCGGTGCAGGCCATCATCGACGGCATGAACTGGCTGGGCCTTCACCACGACGAAGGCCCGTTCTACCAGATGCAGCGGATGGACCGCTACCGCGAAGTCATCGCACAGATGCTGGCGAACGGCAGCGCGTATCACTGCTACTGCTCACCGGAAGAAGTCGAAGCGATGCGCGAACGCCAACGCGCACTCGGCGAGAAGCCGCGCTATGACGGCACCTGGCGCCCGGAAGAAGGCAAGACCTTGCCGCCGGTTCCGGAAGGTCGCAAGGCGGTCGTGCGTTTCCGCAATCCGGTCGACGGCGAAGTAACCTGGAACGACGTCGTGAAAGGCACGATCACGATTTCCAACCGCGAGCTGGACGATCTGATCATCGCGCGCAGCGACGGCACGCCGACCTACAACTTCTGCGTCGCAATCGACGACTGGGACATGCGGATCACCCACGTGATTCGCGGCGACGATCACGTCAACAATACGCCGCGCCAAATCAACATCCTGCGCGCGCTCGGCGCACCCTTGCCGCAATACGGCCATCTGCCAATGATTCTCGGCACCGACGGTGAGAAGCTCTCCAAGCGTCACGGCGCGGTTAGCGTGATGGATTATCCGGCGCAGGGCTACCTGCCGGAAGCGATGCTCAATTATCTCGCTCGCCTAGGCTGGAGCCACGGCGACGACGAGATTTTCTCGATGGAGCAGTTCACGCAGTGGTTCGACCTCGATCATCTGACGAAGTCACCGGCGCAATTCAATCCGGAAAAACTCGACTGGCTGAATAATCACTACATCAAGCAGACGGACAACGCGCGCCTGGCCGCCCTGATTCAACCATTGATGAAAACGAACGGCGCGCGCTTCGAAGGTGCGCCGGATCTGCAGGCCGCGATCGCGTTGATGAAGGAACGCGTCAATACGCTGAATGAACTCTCGGTTGCGGCGATGCTGTTCTATCGTGAACCGACACCGGATGCTGCACTCGTTGCACAACACGTGACCGATTCCATCAAGCCGGCGCTCGCACAATACCTCGAACAGTTGAAGAGCATTGCTTGGAACAAGGATGCCGTATCTGCAGCGTTGAAAGAAGTGCTGGCCGCGCACAAACTGAAGATGCCGCAGCTCGCCATGCCCTTGCGTCTCGCGATTACCGGGCAACTGCAAACGCCATCGATCGATGCAGTGATTGCCTTGTTCGATCGTGACGTCGTCGTAGCGCGCGTACAGAAAATTCTTTGAGAAAATTCCAAAAGGGTATTTACAAGAAAAAGAAACATCTGCATAATCTCGCTTCTGCACTCGAGGGGGTATAGCTCAGCTGGGAGAGCGCTTGCATGGCATGCAAGAGGTCAGCGGTTCGATCCCGCTTATCTCCACCACCGAATTTTGCAGCAGGTCAGTAACACGGACAAATTTCTGTCCCCATCGTCTAGAGGCCTAGGACATCACCCTTTCACGGTGAGTACAGGGGTTCGAATCCCCTTGGGGACGCCAAGATAAGAAAACGCCACGCAACTGCGTGGCGTTTTTTTTCGTGCTTACGGCGCGGGCCTTCATCCAGTGTGCGCTTCATTTTAGAAGTGACACTGCTCCACCAATCGGTAAGACGCCGCGCTGCTAAAATGTCGCCTTTACATCCCTTTCCGTCTCGCATCACCTTATGAGCAATCCATCGCCGCGCAAGCTGTTCGTCACCACCGCTCTTCCCTACGCCAATGGCGCCTTCCACATCGGCCACATCATGGAATACATCCAGGCCGACATCTGGGTCCGCTTTCAGCGCATGCAGGGCAACGAGGTGAACTTCGTCGGTGCCGACGATGCGCATGGCGCGCCGATCATGATCGCGGCGGAAAAGGCGGGCCTCACGCCGCAGCAATTCGTCGCCAACATCGCAGCAGGCCGCAAGCAGTATCTCGACGGCTTCCACATCGCGTTCGATAACTGGCATTCGACCGACGGTGAAGAGAACCACGAGTTGTCGCGAGAAATCTATCGCCGCCTGCGCGACGACGCAAAGCTGATCACGACCAAATCGGTCGAACAGTTCTACGATCCGGTCAAGAACATGTTCCTGCCGGACCGCTACATCAAGGGCGAATGCCCGAAGTGCGGTGCGAAGGATCAATACGGCGATTCCTGCGAAGTATGCGGCGCGGTCTATGCACCGACCGACCTGAAAAATCCGTATTCAACGCTGACCGGCGCAACGCCGGTACGCAAAAGCTCCGAACATTTCTTCTTCCAATTGTCCGATCCGAAATGCGTGGCCTTCCTGCGCGAATGGGCGCTGGATCTAAATCGCCTGCAGCCGGAAGTGGCGAACAAGGCGAAGGAATGGCTGGAAGGTGACGGTGGCCTCGGCGACTGGGACATCAGCCGCGATGCGCCCTACTTCGGCATCGAGATTCCCGATGCGCCGGGCAAGTATTTCTATGTGTGGCTGGATGCGCCGATTGGCTACCTCGCCTCGCTAAAAAACTACTTCAGCAAAACGGGGCGTGACTTCGATGCCTTCCTGGCCGATCCATCAACCGAGCAGTATCACTTCATCGGCAAGGACATCACCTATTTCCATACGCTGTTCTGGCCGGCAATGTTGAAATTCTCCGGCATGAAAGTGCCAAACAATATCTTCGTGCACGGTTTCATCACCGTCAGCGGCGAGAAGATGTCGAAGTCGCGCGGCACCGGCATCTCGCCTCTGCGCTATCTGGACATCGGCATGAATCCGGAGTGGCTGCGTTACTACATCGCCGCCAAGCTGAGTGCGAAGGTGGAAGACGTCGACTTCAATCCGGAAGATTTCGTCGCGCGCGTCAACAGCGATCTGATCGGCAAGTATGTGAACATCGCCAGCCGCGCCGCCGGCTTCATCAGCAAGCATTTCGAAGGCAAGCTTGCTTATTCTGGCGATAGGAAAATTTTGCAAGATGGAGCTCGCGTTTCTGCATTGTTAGTACGCGAAAGTTATGAAGCTCGGGAATACGGTAGAGCCTTACGAGACATCATGGCTGTAGCCGATCGTATTAATCAAGAATTCGACACGGCAAAACCATGGGTCATGGCAAAAGATCCCGGCAGGCGTGTCGAGTTGCAAGATATTTGTTCTCGTGCGCTACACGGCTTCAAACTACTAACTGTGCTCCTTGCGCCTGTACTACCTGCTGTAGCGAGAAACGTAGCACGCAACCTATTTGGCATGGAACGAGATTTCACCTGGCCAGATGCCGAACAGCTGCCTGAACAGATTCTCCCTTATCAGCACCTGATGACGCGCGTCGAACCAAAAATGCTGGACGCGCTGTTCGACATGCCGGCAACCGTCGATGCGACGATCGAAGCGCCGGGGGGCAACGACGCAAAAGCTGCTGCCGAACCGGACATCGAACCGCTGGCACCCGAAATCAAGATCGATGATTTTGCCAAGGTCGATCTGCGCATCGCGAAGATCGTCCATTGTGAACATGTCGAAGGTTCGGACAAGCTGCTGCGTCTGACGCTGGATGTAGGCGAAGGCCGTACGCGCAATGTTTTCTCGGGTATCAAGTCTGCTTACAAGCCGGAAGACCTGATCGGGAAACTCACCGTGCTCGTCGCGAACCTCGCGCCGCGCAAGATGAAGTTTGGCATCTCGGAAGGCATGGTGCTGGCTGCTTCCGCTGCAGACGAAAAAGCCAATCCAGGCATCTATATCCTGAATCCGTGGCCGGGCGCTGAACCGGGCATGCGCATCCGGTAATTGCTGTGGCATGAGCACCCAGATACGCGAAGCGACGCTCGACGATGCACAACTGATCGCCGATCTCACACGCGCCGCCTGGGCCGATCTGGTCTCGGTTACTTCAGGCGGCCATCGCGAAACGGCAGTATCGGTGTGCGAACACCTGCAATCGGGCGGCGGCTTCATCCTGCTGGTGGACGATCGGCCTGCCGGCTCGGCGCGCTGGATCGCGCATGCGGAAAATCCGGGCGTTTGGGAGATGCTGCGCATCGGCATCGTCCCCGCGTATCGAGGACGGGACCTGTCGCAGCAATTGGTGGAAGCGATCATCCACCATGCGTATCTTCATAACGTGGAAGAAGTGCGCCTTGCCGTGCGCCACGATCAGCCGCGGCTGATCGACCTGTATTCAGCCTATGGTTTCAAGGAAGCGCCCGAGCTGGAATATTCCCATGCCAACCCGCTGGAGCCGGCGCCGACCGTGATGCGGCGCGCGCTGAAGAACTAAAGGCTGCTAGCCCATCAGTTCGTCAGACACCGAGGTGCCTGTTACGCGCCCGCTGTCTCGGTCGAAATGGACGTTGAAGATTTTTTCGGTGCTGCCGGATTCCAGGTAGCGCCAATCCCAGACTGTTTCATTCTTCAGCGGAAAATCGACGCTGCCGCGCGGCTTGCCAAGCAGGCGCCGCACCTCGTCTTTCGACATGCCGCTGTGAACCCTGGCGAAATTCTCGGGCGTCAATGTCTGTCGCCAGTCCCGCACGGTGCCATGGGCGTCCAGCGTGATCATCCAGGTACGGTGGCCCGACGGACCTTTCGGATATTCAAAAGTCCGGGCGCCGTCACCCTCTTCCCAGATCGTGTCTGGCTCGCCCATCGCGGCCCGTACGTCAGCCTCGGTCGACACGCCCTTCGTCAGTTTTTCGATACCGAAATCCTCGATCGGCCGCCCGTGCTGGTTGCAGCCGAACAGCAGCAGACTGCACAGCAGGCCCGACAAAGCTTGCAGGAATTTTTTCATGGTCGATACCCTCTGACGATGGATTCGCAATGTGCCCGAATCCGAAGCATGCCGCAAGCGGCTAACGGGCGCCGAAGACGAGGTAGAATAGCGGTTGTCTTTTAATCGATTGCCAAATCATCATGTTCCGCAAAAAGTATACGAACTATCAGTCCGACTACTCGCAGTTTCTCTCCGAACTGAAACAAAAAAATCCGAACATTGAACTTGGTCAGCGCCAAGGCCGCGCCCTGCTGTGGGACAAGGCGCCCATCGACTTGAACGAGATGGAGCGCGCAAAGGCATCGCGCGTGCGCCAGCAGGCTTACGTCTATCAGAACAAAGTGCGCTGAAAGCCGCTGAATGAGCAGCAATCCGAACGCGATGCTGGCGCACCTGCCGAGCAGCGCGCCCGACATTGAAGTCGAAGGTCGTCCGGATACCACGCCGGACGTCATCGACGGCGTCGCGTTCGCCCGCCTGTACGGCGAGCCGCTGTTCAAGCTGCCCAACGACCTCTACATTCCGCCCGATGCGCTCGAGGTGTTTCTCGAAGCCTTCGAAGGCCCTCTCGATCTGCTGCTCTACCTGATCCGCAAGCAGAACTTCAACATTCTCGACATTCCGCTGGCGCAGGTCACGCAGCAATACCTGCAGTACGTCGAGCAGATTCGTGTGCGCAACCTGGAGCTGGCTGCCGAATACCTGCTGATGGCGGCGATGCTGATCGAGATCAAGTCACGCATGCTGCTGCCGGTACGCAAGGCCGATACTGGCGAAGAAGCAGAAGACCCTCGCGCCGAACTCGTGCGGCGCTTGCTCGAATACGAACAGATCAAGCTGGCTTCGCAGCAGCTGGACGCGTTGCCGCAACTGGGCCGCGACTACGTACGCACGCAGGTCTATATCGAGCAGAACACCGTCGTGCGTTGGCCAGACGTCAATCTGAACGATCTGCAGTCTGCGTGGGCCGATCTGTTGCGCCGCGCCAAGCTGACCGCGCATCACACGATCAGCCGCGAAGAATTGTCGGTACGCGAGCACATGACCGCGATCCTGCGCCGTCTGCAATCCGCCAAGTTCGTTGAATTTGCGGACTTGTTTGACCCGTCGCGCGGTGTGCCGGTCATCGTCGTCAACTTCGTCGCCCTGCTGGAGCTGGGCAAGGAAACCCTGATCGAAATCACGCAGGCCGAACCGTTCGCGCCTATCTATGTCCGTCTGGCCTACGCGCCCACCTGATTCATTCCCACCCATATCGGTCGCGTGACAACGCGCCGCGTTTTATCAAGGCAGGTTTATGAAAATCATCTCTTCCATCGAAGAACTGCGCGACCATTTGCGCGGCCAGCTGCGCACCGCATTCGTGCCCACGATGGGCAATCTGCATGAAGGTCATCTGTCGCTGATGCGGCTGGCGCGCCGGCATGGCGATCCGGTGGTGGCGTCGATTTTCGTGAACCGTCTGCAGTTCGGTCCGAACGAGGACTTCGACAAATACCCACGCACCTTCCAGGCCGACGTCGAGAAACTGGAAAAGGAAGGCGTCTACATCCTGTTCGCGCCGACAGAAAAGGATCTGTATCCGGAGCCTCAGGAATTCCGCGTGCGCCCGCCGGACGATCTGGGCAATACGCTGGAAGGTGAATTCCGTCCGGGCTTTTTCACCGGCGTGACGACTGTGGTGCTGAAACTGTTCTCCTGCGTGCAGCCCAGCGTCGCCGTGTTCGGCAAGAAGGATTATCAGCAGTTGATGATCGTGCGGAACATGGCCAAGCAGTTCGCGTTGCCGACCGAAATCATTGCTGCAGAAACCTTCCGCGCGGAAGATGGCCTGGCGCTGTCTTCACGCAATGGCTACCTGTCGGAACAGGAACGCGCCGAAGCACCGGCCCTGTATCGCGTATTGAACGATGTCGCGAACGAAGTGCGCAGCGGCCATTTGGACGTGTTCGAACTGGAACACAAGGCGATGGCGGAACTGACGGGGCGTGGCTGGAAGCCGGATTACATCTCCATTCGCAGGCAGGCCGACCTGCAGCCGCCGGCGGCCGGCGATATGGCTAAGGGTGAAAAGCTGGTGGTGCTGGCAGCAGCGAAGCTGGGAACCACGCGTCTGATCGACAACCTGGAAATCTGATCGATTTGCAAAAAAGCCGCGTTTCACGCGGCTTTTTCCTTTTGGGCCTCTATTTCTTCTCGACCCAGCGCAACACATCCTGCCATTGGTCGCGATCTTTCTCGACGCGCGCCGGCGCAACATCCCACAAGGTCGCGCCATTGGCCGCGAGTTGCACATAGTTCTGTGTATCGCGCAGAAAGCCAAGTACCGGCAAACCGAGACCATTCACATAATTGGCTAGCTGGTCTGCTGCACGCGTACGGGTATTGACGCGCATGCCAAGTACGCCCACATCGACCTTGCCTTTGCGCGCGGCGAGAACCTGCAGGAAGTCCTGGGTCGCCAGGATGTCGAACATTGAAGCCTGCAGCGGCACGATGATCTTGTCCGCAATTTCCATCACTTTTTCGAAACGCTTGCCGCTGAAACCTGCAGGCGTGTCGAGCACGATATGCGTCGTGCCTTTCGGTGGCTTGGCAATATGGCCATCTTCAATGTCCCAGGCTTCGATCTTTGGCAACGACGGGGGACGCAAGGCTAGCCAGGCACGCGACGACTGCTGCACGTCAACGTCCCCCAGCATGACCTTGTGGCCCTGCGAGGCAAAATAGCCCGCGATGTTCGTCGCAATCGTACTCTTGCCGACACCGCCCTTGGGATTGGCGATAACGATGACTGGCATGATGTTCTCCCTGTGTTGTAAGGACACGTTCGGTGAAAATCAGCCTCGTTCCCGCGGGTGGCGATTTTCCGGTCAGAAAGAATAGCATTTCCGGTCGGGCGGTCAACCAAAGACAGAAGGGACGGCGCAGAACTGATGTCAGCGGCCAACGCGACGCTGGCGCGCCTGGTCCAGCCGCTCGCACACCGCTGCCGCACCGTCGAACAGACGTGGCCCGGCGCGGCTGAGCAGGTCGGAATTCATTTCGAAGAGATTGCCTTGCCTGACCGCGCGCAGTTGCGGATAGCGTTTCCACATGTCGAGGCCGCCGATATGTCCCGGCTCCGCGCCCGCGATCATTGCTTCCGGATCGGCCAGCAAGACGGACTCGATACTGACAACGGGCGCCGCAGCGGTCAACCCCGCAAACACATTGCGGCCGCCACACAGATGCAGCACATCGCTCAGGATATGCGTACCGTTTAAGGTATATAACGGCTTGCTCCAAACTTGATAAAACACTGTGACCGGTGGCCGGTCGCGGTAGCGTGTGCGCATTTCGGCAAGCTTTTCACGCAGGCCCGCCGCGGCCTGTTCCGCCTGCGGCACAGTGGCGGTCAACCTGCCCAGCCGCTCGATGGAATCCGGAATATCGGCGAGCTTGTGCGCGCTGCTGTAGAACACCGGGATGCCGAGCCGGCGCACAGTGCCAAGCTGGCGCTCCATGCCGCCGTCTGCCCACAACACAACCAGATCCGGCTTCAGCGCAATCAGCCGTTCAACATCAATCTGCTCGAAGCTGCCAATGCGTGGAATCTTCCGCGCGGCTTGCGGATAGTCGCTGTAGTCTACGGTGCCGACGATGCGCCCGCCGGCACCGGCGGCGAACAGCAGCTCGGTCGTATTCGGGGCTAGCGACACGATACGTTCTGCGGGCTTTTCCAGGCGTACCATTCTTCCGGTATCGTCCTGCACGGTGATTGCCGCTTCCGCATACGGCGGCAAGCAGATGGCGAAACACAGCAGTGGCCGAAACAGGAGTCGCACAAGGTCGCAGCGCGTCATCGCTAGCCTTTGACTGTGAGCGGAATTCCGGCAACCATCAGCACGACACGATCGCAGCGCGCAGCGACCGCCTGGTTCAGGCGCCCCGCCTCATCCTCGAACCAGCGTGCGACCGCGGACTGCGGCACAATGCCCTGCCCCACTTCATTCGTCACGAACACCAGATCGCCTTGCGTTCGTTGCATGGCTTGCAGGAAGTTCTCACGGTGGACCTTGACCGCGTCCGGCGGAGTAATTGGTCCCATATCAGGGTAGGTGCGATTGTCCGAGAATAGAAGATTCGACAGCCACAGTGTCAGGCAATCGACCAGCACGATCGTATCAGTCCGGCTGTGAGATTCGATCGCCGTTGCGAGCCCGATCGGTTCTTCCACTGTGGTCCAGTCCGCATTGCGCTGTGCACGATGATGCCCGATGCGCGCTTCCATTTCGGCGTCGCCGGCCTGTGCTGTCGCAATATAGATCACCGATTTTCCAGATGCTGCCGCAAGCGCTTCTGCATGCGCGCTCTTGCCGGAACG
>DATAHI010000120.1:0-10554 GCA_036263255.1 Oxalicibacterium sp.
ATATCTACTCGCTTGGCGCGGTGATGTACGAAATGCTGACCGGCCGCAAGCCGTTCCAGTCCAACGATACCGCCAAGCTGCTACAGCAAATCGCATACAAGGCACCATCCGAGCCGCACCTGGTCGAACCTGACGTGCCAATGCCGCTGTCAAAGATCGTGATGAAGGCCATGCAGAAGAAGCCGGAAAAACGGTACCAGAGCGCAGAAGAAATGACGCTGGACATCAAGCGCTACTTGATGCGCACCCGGCATCGCAACGAGCCTTCGTCGAAATCCTTGGTCGTGGCGGAGCCGCGCGAACAGCTTCAGGAGCGGCGGCCGCTGTTCTCGCCGACGTTCTGGGCGGGATGCGCCGTCATGGTCGCGAGCCTGCTGGTGTTGTACTGGCTATGGATCGGCGGGCACATGCGCCTGCTGTAGAGTCTCGGGCGGCCGCCATCGTACAAGATGGGTGGCCGTTTTTTCAGCGCGGCTGCAACGCGGCCAGCACCTGTCCCTTCAATGTCTTGATTAGCGCCGTCTCGTCGGGCGGCACTCCCTCGTGCGCGGCTTGCGTACGATCCGCGTAAAAGAATCCAATCGGCTTTTTTTGCACGATCAAGGGCAGCAGGATGAAGCTTGCTGCGTCCGGCAGCAGTGCCCGATGCCAGGCAGGGATCAGCACACTGATCTTCGGATCGCCGACATCGGAGATCATCAGGTCGGCGTCGTTTTCGAGCGCAAGGTGAAAGATATCGCGCGAGGATTGCGCCGGACATACGAAACGGCTCTGCCACTCGATACCGGCACCACCAAGCGCCACGCGCGCGCGGTACTGATCCCGCTGCACATCCTTCATGCACACGGCGGCGAAACGAAAACCCATGCCCTTGTACAAGGTCTCGAGTGCCAACATGATCAAGTCATTGGTGCGGCAGCGGCCCGAGGCCATCATCTCGGTCGCGTCCTGAATACCGGCCAGCAGCAACTCACGCGCATTGCGCGGCTTGCCGCTGGCGTGGCGCGCCTGTACATCGGCCGCCGGTTCCTCGCTACCTGCCAACATGACTTCCTTCAGCACATCGAGCACCGCGTGCGACGGCTCAGGCTCGTGTTCTTCAATGCCGGCCTGCACCGCTCCCGCATCCATCAGGATCATGGTTTCCTGCTCGACCCGCGCGAACATCTTTTCGAGCGTCTCGTAATTCAGATTTAGCGCGCTTCCGTAGCGATTCAGCAAGGGGCGGCACGCCATTTCTGCGTTCGGGCCGTGCATGCGCGGTACGACGGTCGCGGCCGCCATGCCAAAAGCAGCGACCTGCTGCACCCATTCCTGCCGCGAACGTGCCGGCTTCAATTCGCCGCCTGGCGGCGCCGACAGCGCGTGGATGATGGTTTCGGGAATCTGCCATTCCTGCAGCACCGCTTCGCTCAGCATATCGAAGCTGCAGCCCAGCACCTGCATCGATGCCTGGAATTGGGTGTGACGGCCGCTGTCGACCAGTACCGCAATTTCGTCGTACAGATCGGGATCGTAGGCAGCAACGAGCAGCCGTCCGATGTTCTTGAACAAGGCAGCCACGGCAGCCTCTTCCGCGTCCTTGTAATGACTGCGGCGAGCCATTTCGCGACCGACGATGCTGGCGCACAGCGCCTGCTGCAATTCGGCACGCACGCTGCGCGCACGCTTGCCGGACAAGCCCTCGACCAGAATCATCGCCAACGCAGTCGTCTTCACGACGTCGAAGCCGAGCACGAAGATGGCTTTCGAAATCGTGGTGACCTGTTTTCCGGAAGCGGTTCGGTAATACACGATATTGGAAAGTCGCAGAATCTTTTGCGACAGTGCGACGTCCGACAGTACGTAATAGGCAAGCTCGCGCACCGCTTCATCGTCGGACGATGCCAGTTGCACGACGCGGGCAATGGAGCTGCCGAGCGCCGGCAAATCGGTATTGTCCGCAATCGCTTTCAACAGACGATCGCGCGCGGTCATGTTGGATTCGCTTACAGCGGATGGAGCCACAGACATGAATATTCCTGATTGACTGTCTTGCAAGGATGTTCGTGGGCTGCGCAGTTACGCGCAGCGACGATACGATGATGATTCAGCGCAACAAAATTGTCGACGACTAAAACGTGAAATAAGGTGTCTTGTCGCAGCGGCCGCAACAGCTGTTGACGAACACAACATGCTTTTGTTTGCAGGGCGCAAAGAAAAAAGCGCACCGAGGTGCGCTTTCGACTGCTGCCTGATCGCGCACGAAGCGCTTCCGGGTCAGCTTACTTGCCGGTCTTTTTGTACGCTTCTGCGCTGGCGACGATTTCCTTCTTCGCTTCGTCGGCGCCAAACCAGCCCTCTACCTTGACCCACTTGCCCTTTTCCAGGTCCTTGTAATGTTCGAAAAAATGCTGGATTTGCTGCAGCAGCAGTTCCGGCAGATCGTCCGGCTTCTGCACGTTCTTGTAGATCGGCAGCAGCTTGTCCACCGGTACAGCGAGCAGCTTGGCGTCGCCGCCGGCTTCGTCATTCATCTTCAGTACGCCGACCGCGCGGCAGCGCACCACGACGCCAATGGGCAACGGAACCGGCGTCACCACCAGCACGTCGACCGGGTCGCCATCGTCCGATAGCGTCTGCGGAATGTAGCCGTAGTTGCACGGATAGTGCATCGCCGTGCTCATGAAGCGGTCGACGAAAATCGCGCCGCTTTCCTTGTCGACCTCGTATTTGACCGGATCGCCGTTCATCGGAATTTCGATGACGACGTTGAAATCGTTCGGCAGATCCTTGCCGGCTGGAACATTGTTCAGGCTCATGATGTTTGCTTGAAGTGAAAGAATGACAAAGCGTCGATTATAGCGAACCGCCGCTTAGAGCATCGCCTAGAGATATTTACAGCGTCGTGGCGTAGGCGCATTGCCGGTAATGCGCTGCAGCCTGCTCCGGCTGATTCAGCGCTTCGTGCAGTTGCGCGAGCTTCAGATGTACTTCCTGCAACAGACGCGGACTGTCGGCATCCAGCAGCGCCTGTTCCAGCTGGCGCTGTGCCTTGCCCCACAACTTTTGCCGCAGGCAGAAGGTGCCGAGCGTCAGAGCCAGTTCCGCGTCAGAAGGATGCTGCCTGCACCATTGTTCGCAATGCTCGATTTGCGCCAGCAAAGCTGGCGAACCTTCGGGCCCGGCAGAGGCGCGGTAGGCGCGCAGCAGGCGATCGTCCCACTCGGCCGCCAGCGCCTTCTCGACGATCACGCGCGCCTCGTCATGCAGGCCCAATGCATTGAAGGCAGTGGCTGCATGCACAGCGAGGAAAGCCTTGACGCGTTCGTCAGCCGGAATGGCGTTCCAGATGCGTCGGATCGATTCCGCGTCGTGCGGCTGGTCGCGCAGCAAATCCTGGTACGCCAACTCGCGCAAGCGGCTCGATAGTGCAGGATGCAATGCATTGTTCTTGTCCAGCGTACGCACCAGGCGCAGCACCTCGGGCCAATTGCCGGCACGCTGATTCGCTTTCAGCGCCATGCGTAGCGCGTGGATATGGCGCATGCCGCTCGCGTTCAATTCCTCGACGACTTCCAGCGCACGCTCGGGCTGACGCTCATCGTTCAGCAATTCGATGGCCGTCATCAGGCGTGCAGTTTTCAGCGAGGAATCGTTTTCCAGCGTCGTCAGCCACATGTCGCGGCGCTCGGTCTGGCGCATGTTGTGCGCGGCGCGCGCACCGATCAGCGCCGACAGGCCGGCATTCTCGGGCGAATCGCTGGCGCGCATTGCGGCCTTCTCCGCCTGACCGAAGCGACCTTCAAAAAAAGCTTTCAATGCATCGCGCAGCGCCTGGTTGCCTTTGCGTTCCAGCTTCTCGCGACGATAGGCCGCAACCCGGCCCGGCATGCGCTGCGTCACGCGGATCGTCTTCAGCACCGCGTAAATCAGGAAGAACAGCAGGATCGCCAGCAGGATGAAGAAGTTCAGCGAGAGATCGATGCGGTATGGCGGATAGAAGAACACCACGTTGCCGTGGTTGTACTGCGCCGCCACCGCGAGACCGATGGCGGTGGCGAGCAAAGCGATCAGCCAGAGAAATATGCGCATAAATGAAAACGTTGGCTTGGGAGGGCTACGGCCGGGGCTTGTAGTTGCGCACCGCGTTCAGGCTTTCAGACAGCGTCGGCATCTCGACGGCGAGATTGGCAGCCTGAATTTGCTTGAGCAGCGTCTGCACGGTTTGCGTCTGGCGTGCGCGCGTATCGAAATACCGTGCGATCGTGTCCTGTGCGGCAATCAGGTCGCTGCGGAAAGCCGCCTCGTTGCGCGACAGCAGGGCGAGGCGCGCGCTCAGCAGGCGCAGCTTCAGATTCTCACGCACGTAATAGGCTTGCGTCGGCGACAGCAGCAGCGCATCCGGCGTATCGACCTTGCGGATGCGAATCAATTGCTGCACTTCGGTCCACATCTCGCTCGACCAGCTGTCCCACTTCGCCTTCGCAACGTCAGACCACCCCGGTTGCGCTGGCGCCGCCTGCTCTACCGGCTTGGCAGTCTTGCCGTGCGGCTTGACCTTCTTCGCCGGCGCAGGTTCCGGCATGTTCTTCGGTTCGGCCACCGGCAATACCGGCTGCTCGTCGGAGAGCAGCGGCAGACTGTCGATCTGCCCGATCACGCTGTCCAGGCGCAGCGTGATGCCGGTGATGTCCACGCTCGGCAGTGCTTTCAGTCTTTCGATGTCGTGCGCGATCGCGCGGCGCACCGAGACGAACTGCGGCGTTTGCGCATGCGAAAGCCGCGAATCGGCGGCCTGCAATGCAATCAGCGCCCCTTGCACATTGCCGGCCAGTTGCAGCTGTTCACTCGCGGTCGACAGCATCTGTTCGATCTCGCTCAGCGCCCAATCCTCGCGCTTCTTGAACAGATCCTGATACAGCTGCTCCAGTGCGAGCTGCTGGCTTTGCGCCTCGGTCTGCTTGTTCTCCAACACGCTGACCTTCGCCTGCAGATCCTGCGTCGCTTCCTGCAGCGACTTGGCGACCACGCGTGTTTCCGTGGTGGCGGTATCGGTACCCTGCATACGTTTCGCCATTTCCTTGCGCAGGCCGGAAATCTCGCGATGCGAGCTCCACCACTGAACGGCCAGCAGCACCGCCAACACGATCACCGCGACATAAAGCAGGCGTTGACGGCCGGAGACTGGTGGGGGAAGGGCCGCAACGGCCGGTGCGGGCACCATTGCGGGAGGCAGGCTTGCGTCGGAAGAATTTTGCATGTCAGTCATGAGCAGGATTGTAGCGCGGCTATCAGACCATCGTCGCCCGATCTGCTCTGTACGATGCGGGAGAAACCGAGCGCACGCGCGGTTTCCGCAATGCGCATGTGCGGCACGATCAGCCTTTGCCTCTGCATTGTAGCGGTGCCGTCCGGCAGGTTCAATTGCGCCGCCATGTCGAGCAGGTTGCGCAGCGCTTCCGAACTCGTGATGAGCCAGTCGCTCGATCGGCGCAGCAGCGCTTCAAGCTGACGCCGGCGAGCGTCGTCCAGCGGCGGCGCCACGCGGCGGTAGGCGGCGACCGCCACGACTTCCGCGCCTGCTGCGCGCAGCGCGTCGCCCAGCAGTTCGCGTCCGCTCTCTCCGCGCACGATCAGGACTTGCCTGCCTCGCAGCGCATGAAGATCCAATGCCTGCAGCAGACCTTCGGAATCGCTGCGCTCGGGATCAGTCGGACAAAATATGCGCGTGCCGGCCGGCACACCGTGCCGCTGCAGCGCCTGGCGGCTGCCTTCGCCAACCACTGCCAGCGGAATGTCGTGCGGCCAGTCCGGCCGCGCTGCAAAGGCAGCATCAATTGCATTCGGGCTGACGAAGGCGACCAACGCATAGTGCTCCAGCTCGGCCAGGGTTTTCGTCAATCGCGCATTGTCGGGTAAAGGCTGGATCTCCAGCAGGGGAAAAACGATGGCTTCGCGCCCCAGCGCGGCAACACGCCGCTGCAGTTCTACTGCCTGCGCTTGCGGCCGTGTGATGACGACCGGATCAGGCATCGTCGCGGCAGGCGGCGAGAATCGTGTCCGCATCCTGCTGCCGCAGCAGATCGGCGACCTTGGCGCCGAGCGCTTCGGGCGCGTCGGCTGGCCCGCGCAGTTCGGCACTGGCGATGCGGCTGCCATCTGGCGTGGCGATCATCGCGCGCAGCTGCATTGTGTCGTCGTTCGTTGTGGCGAATGCAGCAAGCGGAATCTGGCAGCTGCCACCAAAATGGCGTGACACCGCGCGCTCAGCCAGCACAGCGCGTGCAGTAGCTTCGTGGTTCAAGGGTGCAAGCCACTGCACCAGGTCCTCGCGTCCGGCATGAATTTCGATGGCCATCGCGCCCTGCCCTGGCGCCGGCAAGCTGGCTTCCGGTTCGAGGAAGGCGCGGATGCGCTGCGGCAGTCCCAGCCGTTTGAGACCCGCTGCGGCCAGAATGATGGCTGCGTACTCGCCGCGGTCGAGCTTGCCGAGCCGGGTATCGAGATTGCCGCGCAGAGGCTTGATGATGAGCTGTGGGTAGCGTGCCGCGATCAGGGCCTGGCGCCGCAGGCTGCTGGTGCCGACCACTGCGCCCGGCGGCAGCGAGTCCAACGTGGCGAAATCATTGGAAACGAAGGCATCCCGCGGATCTTCGCGCTCGAGCACTGCGGCGAGCCGAAAACCGTCCGGCAAGGTCATCGGCACATCCTTCAGCGAATGCACCGCCAGATCGGCGCGGCGTTCCGCAATCGCCACTTCCAGTTCCTTGACGAACAGGCCTTTGCCGCCGACCTTGGACAGCGTGCGATCCAGAATCTGGTCACCGCGCGTCGTCATTCCGAGGATTTGTATCGAGCATTGCGGATATAATAAGGCCAGTTTTTCACGCACATGCTCGGCCTGCCACATTGCGAGACGGCTTTCGCGCGAGGCGATCACGAGCTTTTGCGGAGAGGGAAATTTCAACACGGCTTCTTTCGATGATTGTCGCCAGACCGCATCGTCACATGCCAACGATCATGGAAGCGCTTGTTCGGCCGTCGATGGTTCTGCCCGCGTGAGGTGCAGCCTGTCGATGGCAACGCGACCGGCGCGACTGCGATTCGAGCTTGGAAAAATTCCTGGAAGTCTATCATGCGATCCGCCGTCAAATGCGGTGGCGCCGCATCAATATCACTGTCAACAAACACTGATTGCATTTCTCCACCATGGTCAAAAAAATCCCGTCCTCGCCCCGCATCGATAACTCGGTAACGAACAAGGATGCGCCGCTGAAGGAAGACATCCGCCTGCTCGGCCGCCTGCTCGGCGACGTGCTGCGCGACCAGCAGGGCGACGATGCCTTCGAAGTGGTGGAGACGATACGCCAGACGGCGGTGCGCTTTCGCCGCGAAGCCGATCCTCAGGCCGCTGCCGATCTGAACAAGCTGCTGAAGAAGTTGACGCGCGAACAGACCATTTCGGTGGTGCGTGCCTTCTCCTACTTTTCGCACTTGGCCAACATTGCGGAAGACCAGCACCAGAATCGGCTGCGCCGCGCCAGCATGCTGGCCGGCGAGACGCTGGAAGAACCGAGCGTGGCTTCCGCACTGAAGAAGCTGGCGGATGCCGGCGTCGCCCGCACAACGGTACGCAAGTTCTTCGATGAGGCGCTGATCTCGCCGGTGCTGACCGCGCACCCGACCGAAGTGCAGCGCAAGAGCATCCTGGACGCTGAACACGACATCGCGCGCCTGCTCGCCGCACGCGACCTGCCGATGACCGCGCGCGAACGCGCCAGCAACACCGAGCTGCTGCACTCGCACGTGACATCCTTGTGGCAGACGCGCCTGCTGCGCTATACCAAGCTGACGGTTGCGGATGAAATCAACAACGCGCTGTCCTACTACCAGATCACCTTTCTGCGCGAACTGCCTGGCCTGTACGGCGACATCGAAGCCGAAATCGCCGAACAGTACCCACAGCGTGGCGCGAGCCTGCAGAACTTCGACGTACAGCCTTATGTGCAGATGGGCAGCTGGATCGGCGGCGATCGTGACGGCAATCCAAACGTGAATGCCGACACCATGCGCTATGCGCTGTCGCGCCAGTCGACCACCATTCTCGAGTTCTACCTCGAAGAGGTGCATCAGCTCGGCGCGGAACTGGCAGTCTCGACTTTTCTCGCCGGCGTCAGCCCGGAAGTGCAGGCGCTGGCCGATAAATCGACGGACCACTCACCGCACCGCGAGGATGAGCAATATCGCCGTGCGCTGATCGGCATCTACGCCCGTCTGGCCGCCACCGCGCGCCTGCACGGCTCGTTGAATGTATTGCGCCGCGACGTCAGCTCGGCTGAGCCCTATGCGTCGCCGGACCATTTCGCGCGCGACCTGCAAACGCTGATCGATTCGCTGCGCACGCATCACGGCGGCGCACTGGTCAAGCCGCGCCTGGAAACACTACGCCGCGCCGCCGACATCTTCGGTTTCCATTTGGCGACGCTCGACATGCGCCAGAGTTCGGACGTGCACGAACGCGTGCTGGCCGAACTGTTTGCGCGTTCGCACGTGGAACCGAACTATGCGGAGCTGCCGGAGGAACGCAAGGTCGAACTGTTGCTGGCCGAGCTGGCGAAACCGCGCCTACTATTCTCGCCTTATCTGCATTATTCGGACGAAACAAGCTCCGAGCTGAATATCCTGCGCACCGCACACGAGATTCGCAAGAAATACGGCACGCGTGCGATCCGCAACTACATCATTTCTCATACGGAAACCGTGTCCGACCTGCTAGAAGTCTTCCTGCTGCAGCGCGAGACCGGTTTGCTGCGTGTCGGGGACGAAGAAGCCGGGGGCGCATCCGACGAACTGATGGTGATCCCGCTGTTTGAAACGATTCCCGACCTGCGCCTGGCCGCCACCATCATGGAAAAAATGATGGCGATCCCGCTGGTGCGCTCGCTGATCGCCAAACAGGGCAACCTGCAGGAAGTGATGCTGGGCTATTCCGACTCGAACAAGGATGGCGGCTTCCTGACCTCGAACTGGGAACTGTACAAAGCCGAAATTCGCCTGGTCGAAGTGTTCAACCGTGCCGGCGTCAAGCTGCGCCTGTTCCACGGCCGCGGCGGCAGCGTCGGCCGCGGCGGCGGCCCGAGCTACGATGCCATCGTGGCGCAGCCGGCCGGCACCGTGAACGGCCAGATCCGCCTGACCGAGCAAGGCGAGATCATCGCGTCGAAATTCTCCAATCCGGAAATCGGCCGCCGCAATCTGGCGCTGCTGGTTGCCGCGACGCTGGAAGCGAGCCTGATGCCGCATCCATCCGACAGCAAGCATGCGAAGAAGCTGGCGGAGTTCGAAGCGGTGATGAACGAATTGTCGGAGCTCGCCTATCACGCGTATCGCGACCTCGTGTACGAAACGCCGGGCTTCACCGACTACTTCTTCTCGGCTACGCCGATCGCGGAAATTGCCGAACTCAACATCGGTTCGCGCCCTGCTTCGCGCAAGGCGAGCCGCCGCATCGAAGATCTGCGCGCAATTCCGTGGGGCTTTTCTTGGGGCCAATGCCGCCTGCTGTTGCCAGGCTGGTACGGTTTCGGCAGCGCGATCGAAACCTGGCTGTCACAGGGCGGCAACAACAAGACCAAGCGTACCGCGACGCTGCGCGCAATGTTCAAGGAATGGCCATTCTTCGCCACGCTGCTGTCGAACATGGACATGGTGATGTCGAAGACGGACCTCGCCGTCGCCTCGCGCTATTCGGAAATGGTGGCGGACAGGAAACTGCGCAACACGATCTTCAAGCGTATCGTCGACGAGCACGAGCGTGTATCGTCCGCACTGACGCTGATCACCGGCCGCAAGGACAGGCTCGCCAACAACCCGTCGCTGGCACGCTCGATCAAGCATCGCTTCGCGTATCTCGATCCGCTGAATCACCTGCAGGTCGAACTGATCAAGCGCCATCGCACTGCACAACGCAACGGCCAGATCGACGACCGCGTGCGGCGCGGCATCCATCTGTCGATCAACGGCATCGCCGCAGGCTTGCGCAACACCGGCTGATCGAGACATCGCCAAACAAAAAGGGGAAGCCTTCGCTTCCCCTTTTTGTTTCCGGCTTACTTAACCAGCGCCTTCACCCCAGGCCACTGCCGTCGCGAGATCGGTAGACGGTCGTCGATGCCGCGCAGGATGACCTGCCAGGATTCCTGCCCCTTCTCGCCCTCGCTTTCCGTATCCACCGCCACCGTGCCGCGTTCGACACCGACGATCGCGTCGCGCGCCACCAGCGCATTGCGATGCACGCGAATGAAGCTCGTTGCAAATTCCTGCTCTAGCGATTGCAGTGATGCTTCAATCAGATATTCGCGCTCCCGTGTGCGCAACGTCACGTATTTCGCTTCCGCTTTCAAGTAAAGCACCTCGGGTACCGGCACCAGCAGCAGACGTCCGCGCTCCTGTACCGAGAAATGTCGGCGCGGCGTGTTGAGTTTTGCCGCCACTTCGCTCACCGCCTGTTGCAACCCCTTGCCGGGACTTGCGCGGCGCAGCGCATCGGCCAGACGCGAGGCACGCACGGGC
>DATAHI010000121.1:0-12283 GCA_036263255.1 Oxalicibacterium sp.
GGCATGGCCGTTGCGCAAGCACAGCACACCGTCAATGAAATCGTCCAGACGCTGCGTGCTCGCGGCGCCAATGTGCGGTTCGCGATTCACCCAGTTGCTGGCCGTATGCCTGGTCACATGAACGTGCTGCTGGCGGAAGCCAAAGTGCCGTACGACATCGTGATGGAAATGGACGAGATCAACGAAGACTTCCCGGATACCGACGTGGTCATGGTCATCGGCGCGAACGACATCGTGAACCCGGCAGCGGAAGAAGATCCGAACAGCCCGATCGCCGGCATGCCGGTGCTACAGGTCTGGAAGGCGCAGACGTCGATCGTGATGAAGCGCTCGATGGCTTCCGGTTACGCCGGCGTCGACAACCCGCTGTTCTACAAAGAGAACAACCGCATGCTGTTCGGCGACGCGAAGAAGATGCTGGACGAAGTACTGGCAGCGCTCAAGGGCTGATCGTTCCAGTGCATCACTTAAAAGCCGCATCTTCGGATGCGGCTTTTTTTGTTGCCGGATTACATATTTCTGATTTTGCTTCTGTTGCCACTTGTTATCGAATGTCACGTATTAACACCCTCCTGAAATTCTGCCTCGGTGCTGATGAAAGCGGCGGATACCAGCCTATCGGGTTTGAAGATCGTCTATCCGTGACTATTTCGGAGGCTTCTCAAAGCGAGTATGAACTCCTGCTCAGTGTGCTGAACATGGATTGGGAGCTGGATAGATGGGCGCATGCCTCCCTATCGGAGGCGGCGCAAAAGATTGAGCAGATACTCGCGCAGCGGTATCCTGAGTTGGAGCCAATGGTCCTTCGTGCTTTATCGAATCGGTGGTCCTACGGATGGCACTAACGTTCCGTCTAATACCGTTGGCGAAAGTCGCTATTGCGAATAAATTCTGGCGTTAGCTCATTGACTCCATCACCGCCCCGATATCCGAACGGCTCCAATAACCCGGCTGACTGTACATCGACTTCAAATGCCAGATGAACAGCCTCACCTTCGCCGGCACATTCCGCTGCGCAGGGTAGACCGCCATGATGTCGTACTCCGGAATCGCGTAGTCGTCGAGCACAGTTTCCAGCGTGCCGTTCTCCAGTTGGCTCTGGATTTCCCACACCGAGCGCCAGGCGATGCCCAGGCCTTCGGTCATCCAGCGGTGCAGCAGTTCACCATCGTTGCAATCGAGGCTGCCGTTCGCACGTACCGAGACGGTCTTGCCGCGCACATTGAAATACCAGCCGCGCTGCTGGCCGCCTTGGAGGTTGAAGGCGAGACAGTTGTGCTTGGATAGATCGTCCAGCGTCTTCGGCCTACCATGCTTCTTGAAATATTCCGGTGTCCCGCAGACCACGCGCTTATTTGAGGCCAGTTTGATGGCGACAAAATTCGGATCGATGGTGCCGCCGATGCGGATGCCCATGTCATAGCCTTCCTGCACCAGATCGACCACGCGGTCGGTCAAGTTGAAAGACATTTTCAAGTCGGGATGCTGGCGCAAAAAGGAGGGCGCGTAGGGCGCGACGTGTTGGCGGCCGAACGAAGCGGGGGCGGACACGATCAAATGGCCCGTTACTTTATGACGTCCGGCGGAGATGGCGCTTTCGGCCTGATCCAATTCACCCAGCAGCTTGCGGCAATGCTCCAGGTAGACCGAACCTTCTTCAGTAAGCGCTAATTTACGCGTCGAACGGTGAAGTAAGCGCACACCTAAGCGCTTTTCCAAGGTATCGATGCGCCGTCCAACCATGACCGGCGTCACTTGCAAGGCCAGCGCGGCGGCGGCAAAGCTGCTGTGATCCACGGCGGTGACAAAGGCCTCGATCTGCTTGAGCTTGTCCATTCAATTCGATACCTAGGGTACTTAATTGGTTAATTAAAATTTCTATTCTCAAATTATTGCATACCAATTACTATACGCGTCAGCAAAAATTTCGTTCACTGGAGGTAATGATGGCAAAGATGACCGCAGCCCAGGCAGCAGTCTGGGTAATGCAAAAGGAAGGTATTGATCAGGCGTTCGGCGTTCCTGGCGCGGCGATCAATCCGTTTTACTCGGCTATGCAAAAGAATGGCACGATCGCTCACGTCCTGGCGCGCCACGTTGAAGGTGCATCGCACATGGCGGAAGGCTATACCCGTGCGAAGGCCGGTAACATCGGCGTTTGCCTCGGCACCTCCGGTCCTGGCGGCACGGACATGATCACCGGTCTGTATTCCGCACAAGCTGACTCGATCCCAATTCTCTGCATCACCGGCCAGGCACCGCGCGCGCGCGTCCACAAGGAAGACTTCCAGGCAGTCGATATCGAATCGATCTCGAAGCCAGTCACCAAGTGGTCCGTCATGGTTCGCGAACCAGCCCTGGTTCCGATGGTGTTCCAACAAGCGTTCCACATCATGCGCTCCGGCCGTCCAGGCCCTGTGCTGATCGACCTACCATTTGACGTGCAAGTCGCTGAGATCGAATTCGATCCAGACCTGTACGAGCCACTGCCAGTCTACAAGCCAGCAGCGACCCGCAAGCAGATCGAGCGCGCGCTGACGATGCTGAACGAAGCAGAGCGTCCATTGCTGGTTTCGGGCGGCGGCGTCATCAATGCCGACGCAACGGCACTGATGCGTGAATTCGCCGAACTGGTGAACGTTCCAGTCGTGCCGACGCTGATGGGCTGGGGCACCGTGCCTGACGATCACCCGCTGATGGCTGGTATGGTCGGTCTGCAAACCTCGCACCGTTACGGCAATGCCACGATGCTGGCATCGGACTTCGCATTCGGTATCGGTAACCGTTGGGCCAACCGTTTCACCGGTTCGGTCGACGTGTTCACCAAGGACCGCAAGTTCGTGCACATCGATATCGAACCAACCCAGATCGGCCGCGTGTTCGGTCCTGATCTCGGTATCGTGTCCGACGCAAAAGCTGCACTGAAACTGCTGGTTGAAGTGGCGAAAGAATGGAAAGCCGCTGGCAAACTGAAGAACCGCGACGCATGGGTTGCCGAGTGCCAGAAGCGCAAGCGCACGATGCTGCGTAAGACCGACTTCGACAACAAGCCGATCAAGCCACAGCGCGTGTACCAAGAGATGAACAACGTGTTCGGCAAGAACAAGAACACCCGTTACGTTTCGAACATTGGTCTGTCGCAAATCGCTGCTGGTCAGTTCCTGCATGTGTACAACGAGCGTAACTGGATCAACTGCGGCCAGGCAGGTCCATTGGGCTGGACCGTTCCTGCTGCGCTGGGTGTCCGTGCTGCCGATCCGGTCAGCGACATCGTTGCAATCACCGGCGACTACGACTTCCAGTTCCTGATCGAAGAACTGGCAGCTGGTGCGCAGTTCAACCTGCCGTACATCCACGTGCTGGTGAACAACTCGTACCTGGGTCTGATCCGTCAAGCACAGCGCATGTTCACGATGGACTACTGCGTTTCGCTCGCGTTCGACAACATCAACTCGACCGAAAACGCATCGTACGGTGTGGATCACGTCAAGGTTACCGAAGGCTTCGGCTGCAAGGCGATCCGCGTATTCGAACCAAGCGAAATCGCTCCTGCACTGAAGAAAGCCCAAGAGTGGATCAAGGAATTCAAGGTGCCGGTCGTGGTCGAGATCATCCTCGAGCGCGTGACCAACATCGCCATGGGTACTGAAATCAACGCGATCAACGAATTCGAAGAAATCATCGACGTCGTTGAAGGCGAAGCCGCTCTGGCGAAAGGATAATGCGATGACGAAACTTGCCGCTAATCTGACGATGCTGTTCAACGAGGTTCCATTCATGGACCGCTTTGAACAGGCTGCAAAGAATGGTTTCAAGGGCGTCGAATTCCTGTTCCCATACGACTTCCCGGCGGCTGACGTCGCTGCGAAGTTGAAAGAGCACAAGCTGGAAATGGTGTTGCACAACCTGCCGGCTGGTAACTGGGGTGGTGGCGAGCGCGGTATCGCTTGTCATCCGGATCGCGTTGAAGAGTTCAAGGCGGGTGTCGACAAGGCGCTGGAATACGCGAAGGTGCTCGGCACCCAGCGTATCAACTGCCTGGCTGGCATCGTGCCTGCCGGCGTGTCGAAAGAACAGGCTGAAGCCACCTTCGTATCGAACCTGAAGTACGCTGCCGACAAGCTGAAAGCCGCTGGCATTCCGCTCTTGATCGAAGCCATCAACACGTTCGATATCCCTGGCTTCTTCCTGTCAGGCACCAAGCAGACGCTGGACATCATCGCGAAGGTCGGTTCGGACAATCTGTTCTACCAGTACGACATCTATCACATGCAGCGCATGGAAGGTGAAGTGGCGAACACGATCAAGAACAACCTGAAAGTGATCGCGCATCTGCAACTGGCGGACAACCCAGGACGCTTCGAACCGGGTACCGGTGAAATCAACTACGGTTTCTTGTTCAAGTTCATTGACGAGATCGGCTATAACGGCTGGATCGGTTGCGAATACAAACCGAAAGCCGGTACCACCGAAGGCCTCGGCTGGCGCGCAGCACACGGCGTTTGACGTATCACGAAGCATGAGCGGCCGACCGGCCGCTCATGTCTTTTGCATCGCGGTTCGCATTACGTTTCTAGTCATGCCGACGACACATCGGCAACGCATTATTTCAATTAAAAAATTTCAGGAGTCTCATCATGGCAAAAGTCGGTTTTATCGGTCTGGGCATCATGGGCGCACCAATGGCGCTCAACCTGCAAAAGGGCGGCCACAAACTGTATCTGCACGACGTTAAAAATCCTCCTGCAGAATTGATCGACGGCGGCGCGACTTCGTGCACGTCGGGCGCAGAAGTTGCCAAGCGCGCAGACATCATCATCACCATGGTGCCGGATACCCCGCACGTGGAAGCCGTCCTGTTCGGTGAAAACGGTATTGCCGCTGGCCTGACCGCTGGCAAGATCGTCGTTGACATGAGCTCGATCTCACCGATCGCGACCAAAGGTTTCGCCAAGAAGATCAACGACCTCGGCTGCGAATACCTGGACGCGCCAGTGTCCGGCGGTGAAGTTGGCGCGAAAGCCGCTTCGCTGACGATCATGGTTGGCGGTTCGCAAAAGGCATTTGACGAGGTCAAGCCGCTGTTCGAACTGATGGGCAAGAACATCACGCTGGTTGGCGGTAACGGCGACGGCCAGACCACTAAAGTCGCAAACCAGATCATCGTTGCACTGAACATCCAGGCTGTGTCCGAAGCGCTGCTGTTCGCATCGAAAGCCGGTGCCGATCCAGCGAAAGTGCGCCAGGCATTGATGGGCGGTTTCGCGAACTCGCGCATTCTGGAAGTGCACGGCGAGCGTATGGTCAAGCGTACGTTCAACCCAGGCTTCCGTATCGAACTGCACCAGAAGGATCTGAACCTGGCGCTGCAAGGTGCGAAGTCGATGGGCGTATCGCTGCCGAACACTGCCGCAACGCAAGAACTGATGAACGCCTGCGCTGCAAACGGTATGAGCGGCCTCGATCACTCGGCGTTGTGCCGCGCGATCGAAATCATGTCGAACCACGAAATCGCCAAGGCGTAATCGCCAGACGTATCATCGTCGTTCGTTTCACGCCGGCATTGCGCCTCGGTGCAATGCCGGTTCTGATTTAAGCCTAATCCAATCTCTTTACAGTATTCTCGCCACATGTCGATCGAACCACGCCAGTTTCTCAACGACCTGTATGCCGCCGCGGTCGAAGCGGTGAGCCCACAGAAGTGCATGCCTGCTTATCTACCGAAGCAGCCGGTCAAGGGCCGCACGCTGGTCATCGGGGCCGGCAAAGGTGCGGCAGCGATGGCCAAGGTGGTCGAAGACAATTGGCCCGGCAAGGTCGAAGGCTTGGTCGTTACACGCTATGAACACGGCGCGGACTGCAAGCAAATTGAAGTCGTCGAAGCCGCGCACCCGGTGCCGGACGAAGCGGGCCGCGCTGCCGCTGGCCGCATGCTCGAAATGGTCAAGGGTTTGACCGAAGACGATCTGGTGCTGTGCCTGATCACCGGTGGCGGTTCCGCATTGCTGAGCCTGCCAGGCGAAGGCATCACGCTGGAACAGAAGCAAGCATTGAACAAGGCACTGCTGAAGAGCGGTGCCACGATTTCCGAAATGAATTGCGTGCGCAAGCACTTGTCCGCGATCAAGGGCGGCCGTCTGGCATTGGCTTGTGCGCCGGCACGTGTGGTGACCTTGCTGATCTCCGACGTACCGGGCGACGATCCGGGTGTGATCGCGTCCGGCCCGACGCTACCGGATCCGACGACCTGCGAACAATCGCTCGCCATTCTCAAGAAGTACAACATCGATATTCCGGACAATGTGCGCAAGCACCTGGAGTCCGGTGCCGGTGAAACGCCGAAGCCAGGCGATCCGCGCTTTGCGCGCAACGAACACCACGTGATGGCGACCGCGCAGCATGCGCTGGAAGCCGCTGCCGCAAAAGCACGCGCTGCTGGCATCACGCCGTATATTCTGTCCAACGATCTTGAAGGCGAATCGCGCGACGTCGGCATGGTGCATGCCGCGCTGGCCAAGCAGGTTGCGGCCTACGGCCAGCCATTCGCGAAACCTTGCGTCATTCTGTCCGGCGGTGAAACGACCGTGACCGTACGCGGCAAGGGTCGTGGCGGTCGCAATGCCGAGTTCCTCTTGAGCCTCGCGGTGACGTTGAACGGCCAACAAGGCATTCATGCGCTGGCCTGCGATACCGATGGCATCGACGGTTCGGAAGACAACGCCGGCGCAATCTATCAGCCTGATTCCATGAAGCGCGCAGCCGACAAGGGTCTGAACGCCAAAGCCATGCTCGAAAACAACGACGGCTACGGTTTCTTCAGTGCGCTGGGTGATCTGATCGTCAGCGGTCCGACGCGTACCAACGTGAACGACTTCCGCGCGATCCTGATCCTGTAATATCTGCCGCCATGCCCGTGATGCAGGCGGCTCCCCGTTTTTATTTTCATTTTTAAAAGAAGACTGTCATGAGACGTAATCGCAAAGCAAAAATCGTTGCCACCCTTGGCCCAGCCAGCAGTGATGTGGAAACCATCACCGCGCTGTTCGAAGCTGGTGTGGACATGTTCCGCTTCAACTTCAGCCACGGTTCGCACGAAGATCACCGCGCACGTCACCAAATCGTCCGCAGCCTGGAAACGAAATACGGCCGTCCGGTTGCCATCCTCGCCGACCTGCAAGGTCCGAAGATTCGCCTGGGTACCTTCAACGGCGATTCCGCGGTGCTGAAGGAAGGCGAGCAGTTCGTGCTCGACCGCGACGAAACGCCTGGCGATGCATCGCGCGTCTACCTGCCGCACCCTGAACTGTTTGCTGCCGTTGCAGCCGGTCAGAACCTGCTGTTCGACGACGGCAAAATTCGTGTCTCGATCGAAAGCAACTCGGGCGACCGTATCGTCACGCGCGTGACGACCGGCGGCAAGATCTCCAACCGAAAGGGCGTCAACGTGCCAGACGCGATCCTGCCTATCCCTGCAATGACGCCGAAGGATCTGATCGATCTGGAGTTCGCGCTGTCGCTGGGCGTGGACTGGGTGGCTCTGTCCTTCGTGCAGCAAGTCTCCGACATTGAAGACGCACGCAAGATCATCGGCGACCGTGCACTGATCCAGTCGAAGATCGAGAAGCCAGCCGCGATGCTGGACATCGACGCGATCTGCAAGGCGTCCGATTCCGTGATGGTGGCCCGTGGCGACCTCGGCGTTGAACTGCCGATCTCTCAAGTGCCACGCGCGCAGAAGGAAATCATTCGTGCATCGCGCAAATACGGCAAACCAACCATCGTCGCCACGCACATGCTGGAATCGATGACCGAGTCGCCTATGCCGACCCGCGCAGAAGCCTCGGACGTCGCCAACGCGATCTACGAAGGCGCTGACGCCGTCATGCTGTCGGCTGAATCGGCCAGCGGCAAGAACCCGGTGCGTGCAGTCCAGATGATGGACAGCATCATCAAGGAAGTCGAAGCCGATCCAACCTACCGCACGCTGCTGGACGCACAGCAGGTCGCACCGCTGCCGACAGCAGAAGACGCCATCTGCAACGCGCTGCGCGACGTGACTCGCGTCATCAACGCGGCAGCGACCGTGACCTACACCAAGTCTGGCCACACCAGCATGTGTGCTGCACGCGTGCGTCCAACCGCATCCATCCTCAGCATCACGCCGGAACTGAAAACCGCGCGTCGCCTGGCATGGGTCTGGGGCATTCACTCGATCGTCGGTGACGATGTCACCTCGGTCGACGAAATGGTGAAAGTTGCCACCGCGTCCGCCATGCGTGAAGGCTTCGCCAAGGTTGGCGAAAGCGTCACGATCTCGGCTGGCCTGCCGTTCGGTTCGTCTGGTACGACCAACCTGTTGCACATCGCTGTCGTCAAGTAAGCGAAAGCGCTTCGGGAAGCAAAGCTTCCCGGAGGGCTGACATCAGCGTGTTGCTAGGCTGTTTGGGCAGGACGTTGATGTCAGTTGCGGAAGTTTGATGCGGGTCAATGAGCACGGGGAGCGAAGCTCATAGACTGGCGCAGCTGTGTAGTAAGAAGTGAAAAAAAGCTAGGGGTCCTGGCGGATGCAATGTCCTGCCGGGTGAGAAAAACCCTTGAACCTGATCTGGATAATGCCAGCGAAGGGAAGCTGCCGAGTGCGTGCTGTTTGTCGTCGATGTCCGTCGACCGTTCTCGAAATCTCCTGAGCTGGCTCCATGCCATGTAGTTAGCCTAGGAGCCAAAATGAGTGCCAACCCGAAATTCCTGTCCGCCACCGCGACAGTCGACGAAGCAGCGATCCAGCCGCTGCCCAATTCCCGCAAGATTTACGTGCAAGGTTCGCGTCCCGATATTCGCGTGCCGATGCGCGAGATCACGCAAGCCGACACACCCGCTTCCTTCGGTTTCGAAAAGAACCCGCCGATCTATGTGTACGACACTTCCGGTCCGTATACCGATCCTGAAGCCACGATCGATATCCGCTCCGGCCTGAACACGCCGCGCCTGCCGTGGATTCTGGAGCGCAATGACACCGAGGAGTTGCCTGGTCCGACGTCGCAATACGGCGTTGAACGGCTGAACGATCCCGCGCTGGCCGAACTGCGCTTCAATCTGCATCGCAAGCCGCGCCGCGCAATCGCCGGCCGCAATGTGACGCAGATGCACTATGCGCGCCGCGGCATCATCACGCCGGAAATGGAATACATCGCGATCCGCGAAAATATGCGCCGCAAGGAATATCTGGAAAGCCTGAAAGCCTCCGGTCCGACAGGCCAGAAGCTTGCCGAATTGATGGGCCGCCAGCATCCAGGGCAGAGCTTCGGTGCATCGATTCCGGCCGAGATCACGCCGGAATTCGTGCGTGCTGAAGTCGCTTCCGGCCGCGCCATCATTCCTGCCAACATCAATCACCCTGAAACCGAGCCGATGATCATCGGCCGCAATTTCCTGGTGAAGATCAACGCCAACATCGGCAACTCGGCGGTGACCTCATCGATCGGCGAGGAAGTCGAGAAGATGACCTGGTCGATCCGCTGGGGTGGCGATACGGTGATGGACTTGTCGACCGGCAAGCACATTCACGAAACGCGCGAATGGATCATCCGTAATTCGCCGGTCCCGATCGGCACCGTGCCAATCTACCAGGCGCTGGAAAAGGTCAAGGGCAAGGCCGAAGACTTGACCTGGGAAATCTTCCGCGACACGCTGATCGAGCAGGCAGAGCAGGGCGTCGATTACTTCACGATCCACGCTGGTGTGCTGCTGCGCTACGTGCCGCTGACCGCGAAGCGCATGACCGGCATCGTCTCGCGCGGCGGTTCCATCATGGCGAAGTGGTGCCTCGCGCATCACAAGGAATCCTTCCTGTACGAGCACTTCGAAGACATCTGCGAAATCATGAAGCAATACGACGTCGCCTTCTCGCTCGGTGACGGCCTGCGTCCGGGCTCGATCTACGATGCCAACGACGAAGCGCAGCTGGGCGAACTGAAGACGCTGGGCGAACTGACGCAGATCGCATGGAAGCACGACGTGCAGGTGATGATCGAGGGTCCTGGTCACGTGCCGATGCACATGATCAAGGAAAACATGGACCTGCAACTGGAGCAGTGCCACGAAGCGCCGTTTTACACGCTGGGACCGTTGACGACCGACATCGCGCCGGGCTACGACCACATCACCTCCGGCATCGGTGCGGCGCAGATCGGCTGGTACGGTACCGCAATGCTGTGTTACGTGACGCCGAAGGAGCATCTGGGTCTGCCGAACAAGACCGACGTCAAGGACGGCATCATCACGTACAAGATTGCGGCGCATGCGGCTGACCTGGCAAAAGGCCATCCGGGGGCGCAGATTCGCGACAATGCCTTGTCGAAGGCGCGTTTCGAATTCCGTTGGGAAGACCAGTTCAATATCGGTCTCGATCCGGACAAGGCGCGTGAATTCCACGACGAGACTTTGCCTAAGGATTCTGCTAAAGTCGCGCACTTCTGCTCGATGTGCGGTCCGCATTTCTGTTCGATGAAGATCACGCAGGAAGTGCGCGATTACGCGGCGAACGAGGGCATCTCCGAAGTCCAGGCACTGAAGCAGGGCATGGAAGTCAAATCGATCGAGTTCGTCAAGAGCGGCTCGGAAATTTATCAAAAGCAATGACGTTTGAAATCGAACTCAACGGCGCGCCGCATCAGGTTCCCGACGGCCATAAGGTCGAGGACCTGATCGATGCGCTTGCGTTGACGGGCAAGGCCGTCGCTGTCGCTATCAATCGCGAGATTGTGCCGCGCAGCGCATGGCCGCAGCGACAATTGCAGCCGGCCGACCGCGTGGACGTTGTACGCGCGATCGGCGGCGGCTGATTGCGCAGAAGCGTTCGCTTCTCCGCATTGGAATTCGGAGAGGATGCCTCGCATCTTCTCATGGCGATACCGCTTAGCAGCGGCACGCATCTCATACAGGAAACATCATGAACGACTCCGCGCCTTCTTTCTCCGACGAACCCTTCGTCGTTGCCGGCAAAACCTATCGCTCGCGTCTGCTGGTGGGCAGCGGCAAGTACAAGGACCTCGCGCAAACGCGCGAAGCGAGCCTCGCCAGCGGCGCGGAAATTGTCACCGTGGCGATCCGTCGGGTCAACATCGGCCAGGATCCGAATGCGCCTAGCCTGCTCGACGCACTGCCGCCCTCGGAATTCACGCTACTGCCGAACTCGGCCGGTTGCTACAACGCGGCCGACGCCGTTTACACGCTGCAGCTCGGACGCGAGCTGCTCGGCGGCCACAAGCTGTGCAAGCTGGAAGTGCTGGGCGACGAGAAAACCTTGTTTCCCAATATGCCCGAAACGCTGAAGGCGGCCGAGACCTTGGTGAAAGACGGCTTCGACGTGATGGTTTACTGCAGCGACGACCCGATCCAGGCGCGCATGCTAGAAGACATCGGCTGCGCGGCGATCATGCCGCTGGCGTCGCTGATCGGTTCCGGCATGGGCATCCTGAATCCGTGGAATCTGTCGCTGATCATCGAGCAATCGAAGGTGCCGGTGATCGTCGATGCCGGCGTCGGCACCGCGTCCGATGCGGCGATCGCGATGGAACTAGGCTGCGACGGCGTGCTGATGAACACGGCGATCGCTGGCGCGCAGGATCCGGTGCGCATGGCTTATGCGATGAAGCTTGGCATCGAGGCGGGACGCAATGCCTATCTCGCTGGCCGTATCGCGCGTAAATTCGCTGCTTCGCCATCGTCGCCGATGGCAGGCCGCGTCGTCTAATTCAAGATTGAAATTACCATGAGCAAATTCGCACTACGCGGCTTGTACGTTGTCACGCCGGACTGGGACGATACGAAAAAGCTGGTCGATGTTTCGGAGCAGGCATTGAAGGGCGGCGTCGCGCTGCTGCAGTATCGCCACAAGACGGCGTGCGATGCTTTGCGGCTTGAACAGGCAAAGGCGCTGCAAGCCTTGTGCCGTGCCTATAACGTGCCCTTCATCATCAACGACTTCGTGCAGCTCTGCATCGATCTGGATGCTGACGGTATTCACGTCGGCGGTACCGATCAGTCGGTGGCGGGCGTACGCGGTCTGATTGGCGCCGACAAGATTTTAGGTTCGTCCTGCTACGGAGATATCGACCGTGCGCACGCGATGGAAGAGGCGGGCGCGAGTTACGTCGCCTTCGGTGGCTTCTATCCATCGCGCGTGAAGAAGTATCCGGTCACTACGCCGCAGACCATCGTCAGCGATTGGAAAAAGCAGGGCAAGGTGCCGAGCGTGGTGATCGGCGGCATGACGCATGAAAAC
>DATAHI010000122.1:0-21565 GCA_036263255.1 Oxalicibacterium sp.
CAATTCATTGACGATGGCAAGGACATGGATTTCGAAACCCATCACGTGCACCATCGGCCCTTCCGCGACGATGCGCAGCTCCTCATCCTCGACGCTGACGCGGATGAAGTGACGCTGGAAACGGAAGACGGTCAGAAAGTCGACAAAGTCGCTCTTGATGAAACGCAATGAGCGCAGCCAGTCCAGTTCGTCTTCACGGTAGCTCAGCGTGCATAGATGATCCAGTTCGCGCTCGACTTCCTCCTTGAGCTGCGCTAACGGATACGCAGGCCGGTTGCGGCAGACAAAACGGTAGGTAGCCTGAGCAGCCGGATGGCTGTGCAGCAGCGCCTGCCACATCGTGAACTTGTAGAGATCGGTTTCCAGCAGGCTGTGGATGATGGGCATGGGCGCTTTCGCGGCGGATGGAATCGGGGGCGGAATCAGGATTCGCCGAACAGGCCTTGTGCGTCGAGAAGCGCATAGACGATTTCGGGATGACGTTCCAGGCAGCGGCGTATTGCGGCCGGCACGGCTTGCCGCGTCTTCTTGCACAGCCCGGGCCGCTCAAGCAAACGGATCGTCAAGCCGCGCACTGTGCGAATTTCGGTGATCCCCGGCGTGCCGGGATCGATTTCGAGCATGACGCCGAGATTTTCCTGCAATCGGTCGCGCAGGCGCATCAGTTCCATGTAACTCGAAATGGTTTCGATGCGCGCGATCAATCGCTTCTCTTCTTCCCGCGTCAACCGCAACACGCGCACGTCGGCAGCCGGATCGCTCAACAGTAATTCGCGGTCGCATACGCATGCGCCGGGCGGGCATTCGGTGCGGATCGGAAATGGAAGCGAGGACATGGGCGACGATGTGCAAATGCAGGCGCATCGATTGTATCGCCGATCCCGCGCAGGACGAATGCCAGAGCGGCAAGAATGGCGTCGCGTTTGCTTCTACATATTCGGATAATTAGGTCCACCGCCCCCTTCCGGGGTAACCCAGACGATGTTCTGGGTAGGATCCTTGATATCGCAGGTCTTGCAATGCACGCAGTTCTGCGCGTTGATCTGCAGCCTGTCCCGACCTGCCTCGTCCTTGATGAACTCATACACCGCTGCCGGACAATAGCGTGCCTCCGGCCCCGCATAAGTCGCCAGATTGACCTCGACCGGAATCGCCGGATTCTTCAAGGTCAGGTGCGCCGGCTGGTCTTCCGCATGGTTGGTGTTGGACAGGAACACCGACGACAGGCGGTCGAAGGTGAGGACGTTGTCCGGCTTCGGATAAACAATGGGGGCGCATGCGGCAGCCGGCTTCAGACAGGTGTGATCGGCATGGCTGTGCTTCAGCGTCCATGGCGCCTTGCCGCGCAGCAGGAGCTGGTCGATCCCGACCATCAGCGTGCCGGTATAAAGCCCCTTGCTCATCCACGGCTTGAAGTTGCGCGCCACATGCAATTCCTCATGCAGCCAGGATTGCTCGAAAGCGACGGGATAATCGGCCAGCTCATCGCCTTGCCGCCCCTGTCCCAATGCTGCAAAGGCGGCCTCGGCCACCAGCATGCCGCTCTTGATCGCCGCATGGCTGCCCTTGATGCGGCTGGCATTCAGGAACCCTGCCTCGCAACCGATCAATGCGCCGCCGGCAAACACCAGCTTCGGCAGGGATTGCAGGCCACCGGCCGTAATGGCGCGCGCGCCATAGGAAATGCGCTTGCCGCCTTCAAGGAAGCGGCGAATCGCCGGATGCGTCTTGTAGCGCTGGAATTCCTCGAAAGGAGAGAGATAAGGATTGCTGTAGCCCAGTCCGACCACATAACCGATGGCGACCTGGTTGTTCTCCAGGTGGTACAGGAAGGAGCCGCCGTAGGTATCGCTGGCCAATGGCCAGCCGGCGGTATGGATCACCAGGCCCGGCTGGTGCTGGGCCGGATCGATCTCCCACAATTCCTTGATGCCGATCGCATAGGTTTGCGGAGAACGGCCATTATCCAGTGCAAAGCGCTCGATCAGCTGGCGGCCCAGGTGGCCGCGCGCGCCTTCGGCAAACAAGGTGTACTTGGCATGCAGCTCCATGCCGAGCTGGAAGGCCGCCGTCGGTTCGCCATCGCGCCCCACGCCCATGTTGCCGGTGGCAACGCCCCGTACCGCGCCTTGTTCGTCATACAGAATCTCTGCCGCCGGAAAGCCGGGGAAGATTTCCACGCCCAGTTCCTCGGCCTGCTGGCCCAGCCAGCGCACGACATTGGCCAGCGAGATCACATAGTTGCCGTGATTCTGGAAGCAGCCGGGCAAGAGGAAGTTGGGCACCTTGAAGGCGCCGGTTTCGGACAGGAACAGGAAGCGGTCTTCGGACACCGGTGTATTGAGCGGTGCGCCGCGCGTTTGCCAGTCGGGCATCAGTTCCGTCAAGGCTTTGGGATCCATCACCGCGCCGGAGAGGATGTGCGCGCCCAGCTCGCTGGCTTTTTCCAGGACGCAGACCGAAACGTCTCGACCTTGCTGCGCCGCTAACTGCTTTAACCGGATCGCCGCCGACAAGCCCGCCGGCCCGCCACCCACTATCACTACGTCGTATTCCATCGACTCGCGCGGACCGAGTTCGGCCTGCTGTGGTTCATTCATATTCGTTCTTACAAGGTACGCAAAATGAAAGTGAAACCTGCGACGAGGCACAAGCCGCCGACCAGGCGCTTGATCAGGGCTGCATCAATGCGGTGGATGATAAAGGCGCCGCACAGCACACCGACAATTTCGAAAACCGCTATGAAGGCCGCGAGCGTGTAATCGATGTCGACGTAATGCAGGTTCGCGAGCGTGCCGGACAAGGCGCCGACGATCTGCAGTACCTGCCCGACACCGATCGCTGTCAGCACCGAATAGCCGCACAACACCATCAGCGGCACCGACAGGGCCGGGCCGCCAATGCCGGTCAGGCCGGAAAGAAAACCCGTCACCGCGCCAATCGCCGCAAGCATCTGCCAGCGGCGACCTGCATCCGACGGCATGCGCAAGCCGGCATGAACGCCGCCGCTGCTCAAGGTATAGATGCCCGCAATGAGAATCACTGCTGCCAGTACCAGCGACAACATCGCCGTGCCGAGATGATGGCCGATCCATGCACCGGCGAAGCCGGTCGTCGCTGCGCCTATGCATACCGGCTGCACCAGCGACCAGTCGATGCTGCCCTTGCGATGAAAGTAGCAAGCGCCAGCAACGCCGGTGAAGATGAAGGTGAACAGCGAAGTCGCCATGCTGCGATGGATGTCCATGTCCATTAGCAGCATCAAGGCAGGCGGCATGAAGAAGCCGCCGACGCCGGCGGCGCCGACCAGCGCACCGATGGCAATGGATATCAGTACAAGACTGGCGTGCGTCAGCATGGCGCTCCGATCGACTCTGTTCAACTGCGTCATTATAACTCGTTATAATGAGTTGAATCGAACAAAATCATGCCGCCAGCCGCTTTTGTTCCTCCTGCAACGCATCAATCAGCGCCGGAACGATCTCGAACAGATCACCGACGATGCCGTAGTCCGCCACGCTGAAAATCGGCGCTTCCGCATCCTTGTTGATGGCGACAATCACCTTGGAATCGCTCATGCCGGCCAGGTGCTGGATCGCACCGGAAATGCCGATCGCGACATACAGTTCGGGTGCAACGATCTTGCCGGTCTGGCCGACCTGAAGATCGTTCGGCACGAAGCCGGCATCCACTGCCGCACGCGACGCGCCGACGGCGCCGCCGAGAATATCGGCCAGCGGTTCCAGCATTTTGAAATGGTCCGCCGAACCGAGGCCGCGCCCGCCGGACACCACCACACGCGCCGAAGTCAATTCCGGCCGCAGCGAATCGGCTCGTGCGAGCGAGACAAATTGCGACAAGCCGCTGTCCGCCACTGGAGCAAGCGATCGGATTTCCGCTGCATTGCCACCGGTCGCTGCCGCAGCAAATGCAACGGACCGTACGGTCAGCACCTTGATCGGATCGAGCGACTGCACGGTCGCGATCGCGTTACCGGCGTAGATCGGCCGTTCGAAGGTATCGGCCGCAAGTACGTTCGTCACTTCGGAGATCTGCCCGGCGTCGAGCATCGCCGCTACACGCGGCATGATGTTCCTGCCGTAGGCGGTGGCAGCGGCAAGCACATGCGAGTATGTTCCCTGACCGATCGCCTGTAGCGTTTGCGCGGCGACATTCTCCGCCAAGCCATGTGCAAGGTGCGGCGCATCTGCCAGCAGAACCTGCGACACGCCGGCAATACGGCCGGCCTGTTCGGCCACTGCACCGCAGGCATGTCCGATGACCAGCACATGGATGTCGCCGCCGCATTGCGCGGCGGCGGCGACTGCATTCAGCGTCGCGCCCTTCAGCACGATGTTGTCGTGTTCAGCGATGATCAATACCGTCATGATCTGCTCCTCAAATGACTTTCGCTTCGTTCTTCAAGCGTTCGACTAGCGCCGCCGCATCCGCGAGCAACACGCCCGGCTGGCGTTGCGGCGGCGTCTCGACCTTCAGCGTTTTCCAGCGCGGCGCAAGATCGACGCCCAGTGTCTCGGCCGGTACCGTTTCCAGTGGTTTTTTCTTCGCCTTCATCAGGTTTGGCAGGCTGACGAAGCGCGGTTCGTTCAAGCGCAGATCGACGGTTACCACCGCCGGCAGCGGCAGTTGCACCGTCTCCGCGCCGCCATCGATATCGCGCGTGACGAACAGCTTGCTGCCGTCGACCGTGATCTTCGAGGCGAAGGTCGCCTGCGGCCAGCCGAGCAATGCAGCGAGCATTTGCCCAGTCTGATTGCAGTCGTCATCGATCGCCTGTTTGCCCAGCACAATCAGCTGCGGCGCTTCCTTTCGCGCCAGCGCGGCGAGCAGCTTGGCGACTGCGAGCGGCTGCAACTCGAGATCGGTCTGCAGCAGGACGGCGCGATCGGCGCCGATGCCCATTGCCGTGCGCAGCACGTCCTGACAGGCAGACGTGCCACAGGAAACGGCCAGCACCTCCGATGCATGGCCGGCTTCTTTGAGCCGCGTCGCTTCTTCCACCGCGATCTCATCGAAGGGATTGATCGCCATCTTCACGTTCGCGAGCTCGACGCCGGAGCCATCCGGCCTGACGCGGATCTTGACGTTGGCATCGACTACCCGCTTGACGGGCACCAGTACTTTCATCGCTTGCTCCTTTCATGCGTTTTGCAGGCAAACGCCATCCCTCGCAGTCCATGGACCGCGGTATCGATGGAATGGGAATGCCGTGGCTGCCGGGAAAACCGGCGCGCGTCACTTGTCGACGAACGCGCGCTCGATCACGTAATGGCCGGGATGGCTCATATTGCCTTCGGTGAGGCCGTGCTTCTCGAGTACCTCGACCGTGTCCTTCAGCATCGCAGGACTGCCGCACAGCATGAAGCGATCGCTTTCCATATCGAGCGGCGGCACGCCAAGCTTTTCGTAGAAATGCGGGCTGACGAGCAGATCGGGAATACGGCCTTGATTCTCGAAAGGCTCGCGCGTGACGGTCGGGTAATAGATCAGCCGGTCCGACACGATCTCGCCGAGGAATTCATGATTCGGCAACTCTTCGGCAATGCGCTTCTGATAGGCAAGCTCGCCGACTTGGCGGCAGCCATGCACGAGAATCACCTTGTCGAATTTGTCGTAAATGTCCGGGTCCTGGATGATGCTCATGAAAGGCGCCAGACCGGTGCCGGTACCCAGCAGATACAGATGCTTGCCGGGCAGCAGATTCTGGCTGAGCAGCGTGCCCGACGCCTTGCGACCGACCAAGATGGAATCGCCGACCTGAATATTCTGCAGTCGTGAAGTCAACGGTCCGTCCGGCACCTTGATGCTGAGGAACTCAAGCTGCTCTTCGTAATGCGGGCTCACCATGCTGTAAGCGCGCATCAGCGGCTTGCCCTCCACATCCAATCCGATCATCGCGAACTGCCCGCTCTGGTAGCGAAAACTCGGTTCGCGTGTGGTGGTGAAGGAAAACAGGCGGTCGGTCCAGTGATGAACGGACAGGACTTCCGCCTCGTAGAAATTACTCATCTCGCCATCCTTTCGTCAATGCCTCGGTGAATCCGCTGATGGTCGGACCGAAGGCGATCTGCTTGATATAGGTCCATGGATAGATGCCGCGATCGTGGCCGTCGGAGAAATACAGCCGCAGCGCGCTCGACCCGAGCGGCTCGATCTTCAGCACCGCGATGTCGTCATCGACCGGCAGCACCTGCTTGATCAGCCGTCGCGTGCTCTCGCACATGCTGCAGCGGCAGGAACGGCGCAGCACGCGGTGCGGCAGCGCAACCAGTTGTCCATCCCATACCAGTTCCAATGTGCGCGACGCCGTATTGAGCCGGACTTCCGAAGGCCACGCCGACGCCGGAATCTCGGGCGCGATTGCGATGTCGTCACAGGACATTGGCGACCCCCTGCGGTCCGATTTCCATGCTGAGGCCGTCGTAACCACCGTCACCCAATTCGCCACCCATTGCTGCCAGGCTTTCTTCGCGAATCAGTTTCTTGATCGAACGAATCAGCCCTGCGAATTCCGGCGTGTCCATCATGTCCGGCGTACGCGGCCGCGGTAGCGGCACCTTGATCTCGGCCTTGATGCGCCCAGGTCTTGCCGTCATCACATAGATGCGGTCTGACAGGAAAATCGCTTCCTCGATATCGTGCGTGATGAACAGCACCGACAGGCGCAGGCGCTGCCACATGTTGGTCAGGATTTCCTGCATCACCGAACGCGTTTGCGAATCGAGCGCGCCGAAGGGTTCGTCCATCAGCAGCACCTGCGGACTGGTCGCCAGCGCGCGTACGATGCCGACACGCTGCTTCATGCCGCCGGACAATTGGGACGGATAGTGATTCTCGAACGCGAGCAGACCTGCAAGACCGAGCAAGGTGCGCGCTTGCGTTTCGCGCTGCGCCTGCGATACGTTTTTCATCTTCAGGCCGAACTCGACGTTCTTGCGCACCGTCATCCACGGAAACAACGAATACTGCTGGAACACCACGCCGCGATCGGAGCCGGGGCCATCGATGCGCTTGCCGTCCAGCGTCAGCGTGCCGCTATTGGCCCGCGTAAAACCGGCGACTGCGTTCATCAGCGTCGACTTGCCGCAACCGGACGGTCCGATCAGCGACACGAATTCGCCCGGCTGCACGTTCAGCGATACCGACTTCACCGCCTGCACCGTTTCGCCACGTGCCCTGAAACTGATGTTGAGGTCACGTACCTCGATATGCCCGGCCTGGATGCCGTTGGATTGCGCGCTCATTTTCTGGCTCCTGCCGCCACGCCCATCCACGGCATGGCGAGTTTCGAACAGATGTGGATGGCCTTGCTGCACAACAGGCCGAGCACACCGATCGTGATCATGCCGAGCGCAATGTCGGGATAGGAAATCAGTGAATATGCTTCCCACGTGAAGTAGCCGATGCCGAACTGGCCCGAGATCATTTCCGCCGCGATCAGCGACACCCACGCCACACCCATGCCGACCGCGAGGCCGGTGAAGATGTGCTGCAGGGCACCAGGAATCACGACGTGCAGGATCACGTCCTTTTCCTTCGCACCCAGACTGTGCGCGGCACGGAACAGCACTTCGTCGATTTCCTCCACGCCGTGGATCGTGTTGATCAGGATGGGGAAGAAGGCACCGAGAAAGGTGATGAACACGATGCTCACTTCGTTGCTCGGCCACAGCATGATCGCCATCGGCACCCAGGCGATTGCGGGAATCGGACGAAACAGCTCCATCGCCGGCATCGCAAGCGAGCGGCAGATCCGATAGCGGCCGACCATGATGCCGAGCACCGTGCCGACGATGGCTGCACCGAAGAAGCCGAGCAGCACGCGACGCACGCTGATCCCGATATTCACTGCGAACTTGGTCGATCGATTGACTTCCAGGATGCTGTGCCAGACATCCATCGGTGTCGGAATGTTGGCGAAGCGCACGTAGAAATCCAGTTTGTAGCGTGTGGCGAGATACCAGCCGAGCAGCACCATGGCAATTGAAAAGCAGCCGAGCACCGCACCGCCGATGCCGGACTCCAACCAGCGCTTCAGCGAGAAGGGCATTGCCGATGCAGCACCTGCAGCGGCCCCGCCTTCAATCGCCTCCAGCCTGGGTTGCCGTATCGGCATGCGCGGGAGGGAAGGTGCCTGTGCAGCCGGTGGCGGCGCAAGCGATTGACGATCTGAGAGAGCCATGGTCATTTCTCCATCTTGGCGAGCACCTGCTCGTAGGTTGCAACCGTTCCGCCCGATTTGGCGGCGCTCGCTTCCGCATCCTTTTTCAGCAGGAAGGGAACGACGTCCATCTTGCTGCCGCTACCGCTGACTGCGTAGAAGGCCTTGTCGGCAAACACCTTGATGCCAAGCGCCTGATCGAACACATAGGCCACCGCAATTTTCTTGCCAGCTCCTTCGTATTTCCTGATGCCCATGAAGGTGCACAGCGGCGAACTGAGCGGCACGATGTCACCGCCGGCGATCCAGATCTCACCGGCATTCTTCGGATTGGTGACCGGTTTGTTGCACACCGGATCCTTGCCTTCGATGTCATAGTTGGCCAGCGTCTGTTTTTGTGCGTCGTAGTTCATGCCGCGCTGCTTGAAGGCTTCGCGCACATAGCTTTCGTTGACCCATGCATCGACGTCGAACTGCTTTACGCGGCCCAGCTTCTGCAACACCGCGAAGTCAGCCTTGATCGCATTGACAAGGATCGGCTTGATGGTGGGGTCCATCGTATGGATGCCGTCGGGTCCGAGGAAGATATAAACAACCTCTTTCTCGATCTTGGTCCACGCCTGGATTTTCTCCGCGGCCACTTTGGGGTTCTTGCGTACCCAGTCGTCGGCATCCATCATCGCGCGGATGTAGGCCACCACCACCTCCGGATATTTCTCTGCGAAGTCCTTGCGCACCACGATGCCGTGGAAGGTCGGGACCTTGGTTTCCGCGCCGTCGAAAATCTTGCGGGCGAAACCGCGATACGGCAGCAACTCGGCGAAGGGCACAAAATCGGCATGTCCGTCGATCTTGCGCTCCTGCAGATTCGTCGTGCCGATCTCCGGCGTCTGGCTGACCAGGTTCCAGTAATCCTCGCTCCAGCCGCGCGCCTGCATTGCCTGCAGCAGCATGCCGTGCGCGGCCGAGCCGAACGGCACGGAGACGTTCTTGCCTTTCAGGTCGGACAATTGGTAGTAGGGACTGTCCTTGTGCACCACCACGCCATTACCGGCGCCGAACGCGTTGTAGGCGATCACCGCGATCAGCTGCGTTTCGTTACCCTTGCTTTGCTGGCCGTTGGCGCCGTTGATCAGCAGCGGATAGTCGCCCATCATGCCGATCTGGATCTTGTTGGCCATCATGCCGTTGGTCACCGGTGGGCCGGAAGTGAAGTTCTGCCAGTCGAATTTGAATTCGACATTGGCGTACTTGCCTGTCTTCGGCAGATATTTGTCGAGCAGGCCGAGTTCCTTGATGACAATGCCGCCGGTCACCGTGTTGGTCGTCGTGTTCTGCGTGCCGATGCCGATCGTGACGGCGTCTTTGGCATAGGTCTGAGATGCGAACAGAAGCGTGGCTAAGACGGCTGCCATGCGCAGTGCGTGACGGCCGGCCTTGCCTGGCTTGAAGAGCGTGAGTGTCATGTTCAATCCTTCGAGAGTTGATCAGGGGATGAAAACCGGCGCACTGTCGGCGCTTCTAAACCATCTCCACCAAATGTTCGCGCTTGCCGGACTTGTCGGCCCATTCATCTGCAGTCGGCAGCGGCTCGGTTGATTCCGTGATCAGCGGCCACTGCGCCGACAGCCGCGCATTAAGTTCGACATATTCCTTCTGCTCCTCCGGCAGCACCTTCTCGTCATAGATCGCTTCGACCGGGCATTCGGCCACACACACGCCGCAGTCGATGCAGACCGCCGGGTCAATCACGAGAAAATTCGGTCCTTCGTGAAAGCATTCGACAGGACAGACCGCGACGCAATCCGTGTACTTGCAGCCGATGCAGGATTCACCGACGACGTGTGTCATGACGCACCTCCATTCAGTTGTATGCTTGCGAGCGCGAGCTTGGAGAGCTTGCGCACATCCGAATCGACATCCTTCATCGCCATCTCAAGAAACGCGATCGCACGGGTGTCGCCGATTTCGCCGAGCGCGATCACCGCCTCCTTGCGCAAATTGCTCATCGGATGCTGCAGCGCTTCGCACAAGACACTGACGGCTGCCTTCGCCTTCAGCTTGCCGAGACTGCGAGCAGCCTTCACACGCACCTGCCAGAACTCGTCATCCATTGCGCGCACCAGATCCGGTATGCCCAGCGTCAGCCCGAGCTTGCCCATCGTGGTGGCGGCCTCCTCGCGCACCTGCCAGGCGGTATCGGTCAATACACGGCTGAGCGTGAGCTGGATGCTCACTTCTGACGAATAGCCGAGCGCACCGACCGCAATGCGGCGCACTTCGGGATCTTGGTCGTTGGCCGCTGCGTTGGTCAGTGCACCGATCGCTTCCGGCTTTTTCAGATAGCCGAGCACGCCAACCGCTTCGCGGCGCACGTTGCTGCTTTCATCCTTCAGGGCTTCCAGCGCAGGCTGGAAGGCGGCGGCGACGCGCAATGCGCGGATCGCGTGCAATGCGGCAGCTTTCACCGACGGCTCGCTGTCGCTCAGATACGGCAGCAGATAGACCGCCGACGCCGGCTCCTTCAATTCAGCCAGCGTGATGGCCGTAGCTTCGCGTACGGCGGCGTCGCCGTCCTTCAGCAACGGGACCAGCGCCTGCAGCACTTCCGGTTCCTCGTAACCTTCGATCGCCTTTGCCGCCTCCAGGCGCACGCTGGCGTCCGGGTCGCCGAGCGCGGTGACCAGCAGCGGCACGATGTCGTCCTCTTCCTCCGAATACGGGAGGTCGATGACCGCAACACGGCGCACGCCGGGGTCGCTGCTCTGCAGCCGTTCATGAATACTGGTTGCCATCATTGCGTTTCTCCTCAGCGGACCAGATAAGGAATATTGACGTGCACGGCACCGGTCGGGCAGTCCTGCTCGCAGGGCATGCAGTACCAGCACTCGTCGAATTTCATGAAGGCCTTGTTGCTCACCATGTCGATGGCGAGCACGTCGAGCGGACAAACGTCGACGCACACGGTGCAACCTTTTTCGGCGATGCACTTGGATTGGTCGACGACGACCGGGGCCTGCGTTCTGGTGGTTGCGATAGTCATGATGTTTCCTTTCGTGTTCGATTAGTTGACGGCTTTGCCCGCGACGCGCAGACGCTGATACGCGGCCTTCTCTTCGGCATTCAGTTCGACGATGTAGGGTTCGATCTCGCGCTTGCGGAAAGCCATCTTTCCGTCTTCGGCACGCTTCACGTTGGTGTGGCAGAACCAGTTCTCGTCATCCTTCTCCGGATGATCGACGCATAGGTGATACAAACCCCAGCGGCTTTCCTTGCGGAACAGCGAGGCGCGCGCGGCGAGTTCCGCGCAATCGCGAATCGTGTGCGCCTCCATCGCGCGCATCAGCTCATGCGGATTTTCGGCGCTCATCTCGTTGAGGTCGTCCTTGATTTCGCCGAAGCGTTCCAGCGCGATTTCCATCTTGCGGGTGATCTTCGGCGGTTGCAGGTAGTCGTTGACGATGCGCCGTGTCTTGTACTCGACCTGGAACGGTGTCAGACCCTCGCTGCGCGACAATGGCGCCATGATGCGTTTGCGCTCGGCTTCCACCATGTCGGTATTGATGACGGGATCCGCCTTGCCGGAAACGTAGTCCGCTGCGTTCTCGCCGCAGAACTTGCCATATACAAAAGCGCCCAGCATGTAGTTGTGCGGAATGCTGGCGCAATCGCCTGCCGCATACAGGCCGGGGATTGAGCACTCGCCTTTTTCATTGGTCCAGATGCCGGAGGCGCTGTGACCGCTGCAAAAGCCGATTTCGGAGATGTGCATTTCGATCGCCTTCTGGCGATAGTCATTGCCACGGCGCTCGTGGAAACGTCCGCGGCTCGGGCGTTCGTTGGTATGCAGGATGTGTTCGATCTCGGCGATCGTTTCTTCCGCCAGGTGATCGAGCTTCAGGAACACCGGGCCGCGGCCGCCTTCGAGTTCGTTGTAGAACTCCAGCATCATCTGGCCGCTCCAGTAGTCGCACTCGATGAAGCGCGCGCCTTGCGAGTTCGCCGTGAAGCCGCCGAAGGGACCGGTGACATACGCGCAGGCCGGGCCGTTGTAATCCTTGATCAGCGGGTTGACCTGGAAGCATTCGAGGTTGGTGAGCTCCGCTCCGGCATGAAAAGCCATCGCATGGCCTTCGCCGCTGTTGGTCGGATTTTCATAGGTGCCGAACATGTAGCCGGAAGCAGGCAGGCCAAGGCGGCCGGCAGCACCGGTGCACAACACCACGGACTTCGCCTTGATCACGTAAAAGTCGGCCGTGCGGCAATCGAAACCCATCACACCGGCAATCTCTCCCTGCGCGCCGGTGATCAACCGCGTCGCGACAACGCGATTGGTAATGTCAACGCGCTGGCGCTTCAGCTGCCGGTACAGCACCTTCTTCATGTGATGGCCTTCCGGCATCGGCAACACGTAGCTGCCGAGGTGATGCACCTTGCGCACCGCGAAGTCGCCGGTTTCATCCTTCTCGAACTTGACGCCCCAACGATCGAGTTCCTCGATCATCGCGTAGCTGTTGCTCGCGTACGCATACACGCCTTTCTGATCGACGATGCCGTCGTTGGCGACCGTGATCTCCTTTGTATACTGTTCGGGCGTCGCGTGGCCGGGGATCACGGCATTGTTCAAGCCGTCCATCCCCATCGAGATCGCGCCACTGCGCTTCACGTTCGCCTTCTCCAGCACCAGCACGCGCAGCTTCGGATTTTTCTCCTTTGCCTTCACTGCGGCCATCGGGCCGCCCGTGCCGCCGCCGACGATCACCAGGTCGTATTCCAGTTCGATGGTATTCATGTCACCCTTTCAGAAAAAAGTTGTCGTGCGGCAGTTCGACGCACCACGTCATAACTCGTCATAACAAGTACAGCAAGACACGTGCCAATGCTTTTTACCGCCTATTCGGTGGATTGGAGACGCGGAATGATCAGGAACAGTGCGCAAGCACGCGAGACGCTTGCCGTTCTGGTGAAATATCCAACCAAAGTGGGGCGGGATATGGAGGGGTAGCAGCTTGCACAAGCGGCAGGCTGTGCGCTGGCGAGCCATGCGCCCATTCCCTCAGCATGCCTGCGCAGCCTTTTCCTTTAATCTTCGCCCGCCATCATTCGACACTCACCTGTACATCAGGAGAGGCAGCGTAAAGGGAGCGGAGCGAAAACGAAACGAATGTTTTCAGTTTTGCGTATGTGCTTTGCGCATAAGGCAAAGCTGCAACGGCATTGATCTCAACGCATGACCTTCATCTTGTACTTGAAGGTTTCGGCGCGGTAATGCAGATATTCGAACACGAGCGGCCGTTCTTCCTGTGCATAGGTCAGTCGCTCGATGCGCAAGACGGGAGCGCCGACCGCGACTTTCAGCCGAGCGGCCACTTCGCTGCTGGCCGATGTTGCATCGATCTCGACATCGGCGGAATGCAGCGGTTGCCGCAATTCGTTTTCGAGCAGGGAAAACAGGTCTTTTTCGCGCAGGTTTTTTTCGGTCAGGCGCGAGCCGACGTCGTGCCGCACCCATGAATAATCGATCGATACCGGCTCTCTATTTAAATAGCGTACGCGGCGTATCTCGGTCAATGCGCTGCCTTCCTTGAGGCCGAGCTTCGTACAGGCGACGCTGGACCCTTTGACGGTCGTCAGGCCAAACACTTCGGAAAACGTCTCGTGCCCCAGCAGATGCATCGCCTCGCCGAAGCCCTGCAAGTGCGTCAGCTCCTGCGATACGTTCGGCATCGCGACGAAGGTGCCCTTGCCGTGCACCTTGAACAGCAAGCCTTCCTTCTGCAAGTCGTTGATCGCCTGCCGTACCGTAATACGGCTGACACCAAACGCATGCATCATCTCGCTTTCGGAAGGCAGCTGCTGGTGCGCCACATAAGTACCGTCGATGATCTTGGAACGCAGCGCCTCCTTGATCTGCGTATACAAGGGGACGTTCGACGAGCGCGGTAGTTGAATTTTCAAGGCAGGCGGCAGAAGGTTGATCGAGCGGCCCATTATAGAACCGCTATTGCGGTAGCAGCACGTTCCATGCCGGACACGCCGTACTGCAATCGCCGCGATAGCGACATTCTTTTGCGCGCACGTCCGCAGTATGAAATGATCTTACCGAGGCTCCTCGCGCCACATCTATAACAACAACATACGTTCACCATGTTCGGATTACCCAAGACCGCCACCGCTCCCTTCTGCCCGGCCGAAGTCGCCGGCACCGTCGACGTTCCGCAGAATGCGCCCTTGTGGAAGAAAATCGCGCGCTTCGCCGGCCCCGGCTTGCTGGTGTCCGTCGGCTACATGGATCCCGGTAACTGGGCGACCTCGATCGAGGCCGGCTCGCAATACGGTTACCAGTTACTGTTCGTGGTGATTCTTTCCAGTCTGTCCGCCATTGCGCTGCAGTGCCTCTGCATGCGGCTCGGCATCGCGACCGGCAAGGATCTCGCGGTGCATTGCCGCGAGCAGTACGGACCCAAGACAGGCAAGGCCTTGTGGCTATTTGCCGAACTCGCGATCGTCGCCTGTGACTTCGCCGAAGTGCTGGGTAGCGCGCTAGCCTTCAAGCTGCTGCTCGGCGTTTCCTTGCCGGTCGGCGTGCTGTTGACGGCTTTCGATACGCTGATCGTGTTGGGTCTGAAAGGCAAGGGCTTCCGCCAGATCGAAGCGATCATCCTCGGTCTGGTGATCACGATCGCAATCTGCCTGTTCGGCGAGCTGCTGTTCATCCATCCGGACTGGCAAGCCGTCGCTGCTGGCGCAGTGCCTTCGCTGCGGGCGATCTCGCAGCAGGAGCCGCTGTATCTCGCCATCGGCATTCTCGGCGCCACGGTGATGCCCCACAACCTGTATCTCCATTCCTCGGTCGTGCAAACGCGTGTCGTGGCAAAGAACGACAGCGCGCGGCGCGAGGCAATTTCGCTGGCGCGCATCGACACCATCGTGTCGTTGCTGCTGGCGCTAGTGATCAATGCCGCGATTCTGATCCTTGCCGGCGCCGCATTCCATCAGCCGGGACAGAGCACACAGAACGCGATCGGCATCGACGACGCGTATCACCTGCTCGATCCGATCGCGGGCAGCGCCGCCGCCGTGCTGTTTGGCCTGGCGCTGCTCGCTTCCGGCCAGAGCTCGACGTTCACGGGAACGATTGCCGGCCAGGTCATCATGGACGGCTTCCTCAACTTGCGGATTCCATGCTGGCAACGGCGCTTGATCACGCGCCTGCTCGCGTTGGGACCGGCGCTGGTCGGCGTGCTGTTGCTGGGCGAACATTCCGTCGGCCGCCTGCTTGTGTTGAGCCAGGTCGTGCTCAGCCTGCAGTTGCCGTTCGCCATGTTTCCTTTGCTGCGTCTGACCGGACGTGCGGACATCATGGGAAATTTTCGCAATACTCGCCCCACCTCGGTGCTATGCTGGATGCTGTTCCTCGTCATTTCGACCGCCAACCTGTGGCTGGTGGCGCAAGTGTTCGGTCTGGCGTAATGCCAGCGCAGGGCGAACACGCGTGCACCATCGGTCCAAAACGCAATAAAAAAATGTGCAACAACACAGGGCCACTAGACATTGCCGGCAGAAGCAATGCATGAACAGGTGACGTCATGAAAATCAGAACCTATCTGGTGTTGATGACGTCGGCCGTGCTGATCCCGATCATCTTCTTTTCAGCGGTTGCGATCAGCGCATTGTTCGACAGTCAGCGCGATGCCGTATTGCAAAGCGCCAGGGAAAGTCTGAATGCCTCGCTGCTGCGTGCTGAAACCGATCTCAGTAGAGCGGTTGTCGCGGTCAGCATGCTCGCGCAATCGGACAATCTGGTGAACGAAAACTGGTCGCAGCTGTACACGCAGGCCAAGGCAGCCGGTGCGAACACCGGCATGGTCACCGTCGTGCTCGGTCGTGACGGTTTGCAAAAGCTCAATACCATTGCTCCGTTCGGTCGCTCGTTGCCGCAAAGCGTGTTGTCGTCGGAGGATCTCGACACCGCTTTTGCCGCAAACGCGCCGCAGATATCCAATGTGCTGTTCGGCCAGATGTCGCGACGGCATGTGATTTCGGTCTATCTGCCTGTGACGGCAAAAAGCGGCACGCGTTACGTGGTGGCGCAAGGTATCTTTGCGGACCACTTCAAGGACAATCTTCCCGCCATGGATGCGCATGCCATCGGCGTGCATTCCATATTCGACCGTAACGGGTCCCTCATCGCCAGCAACGCGCTGACCGATAGCGAAGCAGGCAGCGCCGCCAGGCAGGAGCTGCGTCGCGCGATGATGAGCGAGAAGGAAGGCATGATTCTCAATGAAGAAGAAGCTGATGGCAGGCCAGCCAGCTACACGCTGTTTGCGCGCTCTCCGCTATCCGGCTGGACCTTCACGCTCGATCTGCCGGTATCCAAGGTTGAAGCAGTGCCGCGGCACGCAATGGTATTGATGGCGCTGGAACTGTTGTGCGTCGTGTTCTTCGTGGCGGTCGCCGCCGCCTTCTTCGGCCGGCGCCTTGCGCGTTCGATCGAAGGCGCCTTCGATTCTGCAGCGGCGCTGCGGCAAGGCATCGTGCCTTCTCCCCGCAATTCCGGCATCCGTGAGTTCGAAGCCCTGCAGTCGGCGTTGCACGAAGCCGGACAGGTATTGAAGGATGTCGCAGCGCGACGCGCCGAACTGCTAGAGCGCGAACGCGAAGCGCGCAGCACTGCCGAAACGCAGAACGCGACGAAAGATCAGTTTCTCGCCATGCTGGGACACGAGCTGCGCAACCCGCTGGCACCGATCAGCTCCGCCGCGCAATTGCTGGCGATGAACGGACTAGATACCGAACGCAACCAGCGCGCGACCGACATCATCGTGCGGCAGGTCCGGCACATGACGTATCTGGTCGACGAACTGCTGGACGTTTCACGCGTGACGCGCGGACTGATTCACCTCGAACGCAAGAAGCTCGATATGCGCAACATTCTGGCGGACGCCGAGGAACAGGTGCAACCGACCATACACGCAATGCAGCACCGTTTCTTTTCCAGCTTGCCGGACGAAGCAATGTTCGTCCTCGGCGACCACAAACGGCTGGTGCAAATCTTCACCAACATCCTGGCCAATGCCGCGAAGTACACACCGCAAGGGGGTGAAATCCGCCTGAGCATGGAAGCAAAGGATGGCAATGTGCAGGTAACGGTGACCGACAATGGCATCGGCATGAGCGCCGACCTGCTGGGCCGCGCCTTCGATCTGTTCGCTCAAGCGGAACGCACTTCGGAACGCTCGCAAGGCGGGCTCGGGCTCGGTCTGGCGTTGGTGAAGAGCCTGGTCGCAATGCATGGCGGTAGCGTCAGCGCGCATAGTGACGGGCCGGGCAAGGGCAGCCGCTTCGTCGTATCGCTGCCGCGCGTAGTAGAAGGCAGCGTCTCGCAGGCCGATACCGACAAGGCACGCATCAGCCAGGGTGGTTCATTGCGCATACTGGTCGTCGACGACAACCACGATGCCGCCAACATGCTGGGCGAGGTCCTGAAGGCGCTCGGGCATCAGCCCATCGTCGAATACGATCCGCTGCAAGCGCTCCGACGCGTCGCACGCCGCCAGCTCGACGTCTGTCTGCTCGACATCGGCCTGCCGACGATCGACGGTTATGAGTTGGCGCGCCGGCTGCGCGCATTGCCATCCGCTTCCGCAGCAGTGATGATCGCCATCAGCGGCTACGGCCAGCGCAGCGATTGCGAACGGGCCCTGTCCTGTGGCTTCGAGCGCCACTTCGTCAAGCCGGTGGACATGGAAGCGCTGATCGAACTGCTGAACGAAATCGCACACCGCAAGACGGCGGTCAAAGCCTGATCAAATGATCGGCTTGCCGCCGGTGACGGCGATCGCCGCGCCGGAAATATAGCTGGCCTGATCCGAGGCGAGCAACACATAGACCGGCGCCAGCTCGGCAGGCTGCGCGGGCCGTTTCATCGGCACCTGCTGGCCGAAGCTCTTCACCTTCTCCGGCGGCATGGTCGACGGAATCAAGGGCGTCCACACCGGGCCGGGTTCGACCGAATTTGCACGGATGCCCTTCTCCGCCAGCAGTTGCGCCAGTCCCGCAGTGAAATTGACGATTGCGCCCTTGGTTGCCGCGTAAGCCAGCAGCGCCGGCGAAGGCGAATCGGCATTGACCGACGCCGTGTTGATGATCGCCGCGCCGGGCTGCATGTGCGGCACGGCCGCCTTGCAGAGATGAAACATCGCGGTAATGTTGGTCTGGAAGGTGGCGTCCCATTCCTCGTCCGGAATATCTTCCAGCGCATCGAAGGACATCTGGTGCGCCGCGTTGTTGACCAGAATGTCGAGACGACCGAAGCTGTCGACGGCCTTCGCGATGATGGCTCGGCAGTGCGCAGGGTTCTTGATGTCTCCCGGCATCAGCACGGCCTTCTGTCCCGCCTCTTCCACCAGCCGCGCCGTTTCGCGCGCATCCTCGTCCTCGCTCAGATAGGAGATCAGTACATCGGCGCCCTCACGTGCAAAAGCGAGCGCTACCGCGCGTCCGATGCCGCTGTCGCCGCCGGTAATCACCGCTGCCTTTCCGGTGAGCTTGCCCGACCCCTTATAGCTTTCTTCTCCGTGATCCGCTTTCGGATCAAGCAAGGCTTCCTTTCCGGGCGGCGTCTGCTGCTGTACTGGCATGTCCATGGTATGACTCCTTCCATCCGAGTGTCGAAACGCAGGTCATCTTAGGCAAAAAGCGACGGCGCTTCTGTCGGCCGGAAACGCCGATTGCTGTAGGAAAGCTGCAAATCGCTCACCCACCGAGTCCATGCCGGATTTGAACGGCAATACCGGCACCGCGGCGTACGCACTGACATCAATTGTCGGCGGCGTCCTATGGCGCGGCGCTTGACCTGGCTTTACAGTGGGCAAACTCGTAACACGCCATCATGAGAAGAAATCCCTCCACATCAACTTCGTCTCGCAAACGAAATACCACTCGCGGCGCAAACGCCCGCTCTAGAACCATTGTGCGTTTGCTGCGCGAGGTATTCGGCGTAGAGCGCTTGCGCGAAGGCCAGCAGGCGGTGATCGACAGTGTGCTGTCAGGCAAGAACACACTGGCCATCATGCCGACCGGCGCCGGCAAGTCGCTGTGCTATCAGCTGCCGGCCAGCGTGCTGAGCGGCATCACGATTGTCGTCTCGCCGCTGATTTCACTGATGAAGGATCAGCTGGAGCGCCTCACGGAACTCGGCATCGCGGCAGTCCAGGTCAACAGCAGCTTGTCGAGCGAGGAAGAAGCGCAGGCCTGCGACAGTGTACGCAGCGGACAGGTGCAAGTCGTGTTCTGCACACCGGAGCGGCTGACGTCGTCCGCTTTTCTCGATTTGCTGCGGCAGTTGCCGATCGCGTTGGTCGTGATCGATGAAGCGCACTGCATCTCGCAATGGGGCCACGATTTCCGGCCGGCCTATCTGGAACTTGCCGCCTCGATACGCGCATTGCACCGGCCGCCGGTGCTTGCGCTGACGGCGACTGCCACCGAAGACGTGGTCGCCGACATTGCAAAGCAACTCGACATACCGGACATGCATGTCATCAATACCGGGCTGTATCGCGCCAATCTGCATTACCGCGTATTGCAGGTGACGAATGCCGGCGAGCGCCACGCGACAGCCTTGCGGCTGGTGCAGGAAACGCCCGGCATTGGCATCGTGTACGCCGCTACCATCAAGGCCGTCAAGGAGCTGTACGCACAGCTCGATGCAGCGAACGTCAGCGTCACCTGCTATCACGGTAGGCTGTCCGCGCGCGAACGCCAGGAAAATCAGGATTTGTTCATGCGCGGCGAACGGCGCGTGATGGTTGCGACCAATGCCTTCGGCATGGGCATCGACAAGCGCGATACGCGCTTCGTCATTCATCTTCAGGTACCGGCAAATCTGGAAGCCTATTATCAGGAATCGGGACGCGCCGGGCGCGACGGCTTGCCGGCTGACTGCACACTGCTGTTCTTTCAGGACGACAAGCGCATTCAGCAATTCTTCCTGGCGAAACACTATCCACAGGCTGAGGAATTACGGACAGCGTACGAGATGGCGCACGAGCTATCCACATCGTCGCCCGCTTTTTCTTATGCCGCGCTCCGTGAACGCTTGCCTGAAATGCCGGAAAGCCGCCTAAAGGTTTGCCTGAACCTGCTGAAGCAAGGCCGGCTGCTGCGGCAGGACCGCAAACTCGCTTACCTGCTCGGACGCAGCAAGGCAGAGCCGGCCCGCTTCGCCGCGCTGGCGCAGGACTATGCGGAAAAACAGGAACGCGATCGCGCCGCACTGGAACAGATGGTCGCGTATGCGCAAAGCGGTTATTGCCGCTGGAAGCTGCTGCTGGATTATTTCGGCGACGACAACGGTATCGAACGCTGCGGCAGTTGCGACAATTGCGTGTCGCCGCCGGCAATCATCGACGAGCCTCCTGCAGACGGCCAGGAACATGCCCATATAGAGGAAGCGTTGCGCGCAGAGGACGAATCGCCTACGCCGCATTTTTCCGTCGGCGACAAGGTACGCGTGCCGAAGTTCGACATCGGCACTGTGACAGTCATCGAAGGCGACAAGATCACGGTGGCCTTTGCGCAAGAGGAAACCCGCACCTTCATGGCCGAATTTGTGCAGCTGCTAGAAGCAACCTCACCCTCCGCGCACTAGGTACTCCGCACATTGGCGCGATAACGCGCCGAATTCTTCGGCATCAGCATCGAACCGGTGCAGCCCGGCGCGCCGCAATGGCAGGCAAAGGCGCGCTTGACCGCCGGTGTATGCCGTTCTTCATAGACCAGTGCGTAGTCATAGCTCAGCTCCTCGCCCCGCGCGATGTCGTGCAGTGCGTAGATGAACACGCGCCCATCCTCATGTTCAAGCGCTTCGCAATTCGGTTCGCAGGAATGGTTGATGAAGCGCGCATCATTGCCACTGCGCCCGCCATCGATCACGCGGCCATCGTTCAAACTGAAGAAGTAGGTGAAATTTAGCGCAGCATGCGCTTCGGTACGGCTTGCGGCCTCGGACCACGCCACGCGCTCGCCGCGATATTCGATGATGCAGCTGCCCGCCGGGATGCGGCGCCTGGCGAAGACGCCCTTGCCATGTATGGAGGAATTTTTAACGACATGCCAGGGAGCGGCGGAACGGGAAGCCATGCTGCGAGTCCTCTTCGAGAACAGCTTGGAGTCTCGCGGCCCATGCGGGTTCATCGGAACGTGAAACGAAGCGGCAAAATGCAGCAAGGAGCAAAAGCAGAAAGAAAAAAAAGGGCTCCCGAAGGAGCCCAGAAAGTTGAGAGAGAGGTAGATCTACAGCATCAATACATTTACGCAGGAATTGCTGCGGCGTTGCCCTTTGCAGCGTTTTCCTTCTGCATCAGATCGGCCGAG